>NZ_JBHFOM010000005.1:0-166999 GCF_053543955.1 Colwellia sp. E150_009 | reverse complement strand
ACCAGCTATTGACGCGAAATTTGCCTTGAATTAAGAAAAACTATCAAGCTAGAGATATATTATAAAAAATTTTATCGATATTTCAATTTGTTAGCTATCTCTTAAACCGAGTTCAGGTTAAGTAAGTAGAACACAAAAAAGCTACGAATTACTTTTAAAGGTAATGTCATAGCTTTTCAATTTTTAAGCTTTTGCTTTATCGCTTATGATAAGACTTATGCTAAATTCATTTCTTGTACTTTTTCATGCGCAATTTCTGGCGCTGTACTTTGAGGTTTTTCATGTAAGTTGGCTTTCAGTTGCCCTTTTCGATGTTTTAGTGCCGCATCGAGTTTTTTTATACCGCTAGCAATCGCTGGGTACATTACGTCATCCATACCTTTAACTGATACTCGTGCGCCTTCATAATTCGTTACTACTTCAACTTGATATTTGTTGTGTTCTTTGGAGATGATAACGTCTAAGGCTATCAACGTTGGAAAGTGGTTTGCTATTTTTGAGAATTTTTCATCTATATCCTCTTTAACTGAAGGGGTTATTTCAACGTGGTGACCAGAAAGATTAATTTTCATAGGTATTCCTTTTAACATTTACTTTAAACATTTACTTTTAAAAAAGTACGGCTAACTAAAGTTGCGATTTAAAACGTTGCTATATAAATAACGTCCTATTAAATAGCTGAGGGCATAAAAATAAAAAACAAGCGTTAGACGTTTTTATTTATGCTCTATTTAAAAATAGCGCATAAATATAAGAATTACTATAGTGTTATGTAAAGAAATATTTCTTTATTTAGACTGTGTAGTTTAAAAAACCAACTGCATGATAATTAAAGAAAAAATACCAGCTAAAATATCATCTAGCATGATGCCTAAGCCCCCTGATATTTTTTTATCAATAAAAGAAATAGGCCACGGCTTTAAAATATCAAAAATGCGAAATAATACAAAACCCACAACAATACTTTGCCAACTAATTGGCGCCATAATCATGGTAATAAAGTAACCAGCAAACTCATCCCAAACTATCGCGGGGTGGTCGTGAACACCAACATCGTCTGCCGCTTTACCGCAAATATAAATACCAACAATACTTACAATGACAACCGCCAACACGTAAACGATTGGAGTAAGCATTGATAACAACAAAAACAGTGGAATGGCAGCTAACGTGCCAAATGTTCCTGGTGCTTTTGGGGCTAAACCACTACCAAACCCTAATGCTAAAAATTGAATAGGTTGCTTGAGATCAAATTTAACCTTTGCCTGTGTATGTTTCATATTATTTTTTAGACGCTATTTGTCCGTTTTAAACAGACGTTAGGTATTGTTTGGTGATGAGAAGTGCTCAAAACATGAATTTTTAATAGGCACAGGTTTATTATTTAACGTGGTAGAGATGGTTTGTGATGCATTAATTTGGCCGATACAAGTGATAACAACACTTGTATGAGATAAGGCGGTTTCTAAGCCTACTTTCTTATCTTCAGACACTGTAAATAACAATTCATAATCATCGCCACCATTCAATGCAAGGTCGATTGCGTCATCAAATAATAATGATTTTTTCATGGCATCAGACAAAGGAATAGCGTCTAAAACTACATTAGCCCCTACATTAGACGCTTGGCAGAGATGGCCTAAATCAGCAAGTAAGCCATCTGAAATATCAATAGCTGCAGAGGCGTATTCACGTAATGCTTGCCCTGCAAGCACACGAGGTCTGGGAAAATCTAATTTTCGTTGAACATGATCAATTGTATCTTGTTCAGTTAATATATTTTCTTTTAGGTGTTGTAAAGCTAACGCCGCATCACCAAGATCACCCGTAACATAAAGCCAGTCACCCGGTTTTGCACCTGCACGTGATAAATAATCCCCTTCGGGAGTAAATCCTTGTGCTGTAATAGTAATACTTAATGGGCCTTGTGTTGTGTCACCACCAATCAACTGTACATTATAAAATTCACATAATTCAAAAACACCAGCACCAAACTCACTTAACCATTCGTCGTTAACATCAGGTAAGGTAATAGCCAACGAAATCCAACTTGGTTTCGCTCCCATTGCTGCTATGTCAGATAAATTTACGGCAACGGCTTTGTGGCCAATCGCTCTAGGAGAGGTTCCTAAAGGAAAATGTACACCCGCCACTAACGTATCAGTAGTGACGACAAGGTTTTGTTTATCTGCACTTGAAACAACGGCGCAATCATCGCCTATGCCAAGCAATACATCTTTTCGTTTAACGGCTTGCTTGGTAAAAAATTGTTTTATTAGTTCAAATTCTTTCATAGACTTAACGATTTATTCTCTGCTGTTTATTTGTTGCATTAAGTTTGAGGACGAATTAGCTTTACGGCTTTATCTAAAACGCCATTGATAAATTTATGACTGTCGTCTGCAGCAAATATTTTAGCTAATTCAATCGCTTCATTAATAACCACGCGATAAGGAACGTCTTGACAATCACTCAACTCATAAATAGCAACACGTAAAATAGCTTTTTCAACTTGATCAATGTCTTCAAGCGGACGATCAACATGAGGTGTAATAGCAAGGTCAATTTCAGTTACATTTGCTGTGACACCACGCAATAATTGCTGAAAATATTCAATGTCAAAACGACGTTTACTATTATCAGTAATAAAACCAACTTCAACGTCAGTAACTGAATTTTGACTAATTTGCCACGAATAAACAGCTTGCACTGCCAGCTCACGTGCTTTTCTTCTAGGAGAAGGTTTCACTATAATTTTCCTAAATTTGAGAGAGAACGTTAACCATTTCTAATGCACCAAGAGCCGCTTCTGCACCCTTATTACCTGCTTTAGTTCCTGCTCGCTCAATGGCTTGTTCAATAGAGTCTGTGGTGATAACACCAAAAGAAACGGGGATTTCTGATTCTAAACAAACTTGCGCTAAGCCTTTATTGCACTCACCAGCAACAAAATCAAAATGTGGTGTACCACCACGGATAACAGCCCCTATGGCAATAATTGCATCAAAGTCACCTTTGTTAGCAAGTTTTTTAGCTGCTAAAGGTAATTCATATGCGCCTGGTACACGAACAACAGTAATGTCATCATCATTAACACTGCCATGACGTTTAAGTGCATCAATGGCGCCTTCTAATAAGCTGTCAACAATAAAGTGGTTAAAGCGTGATACGACGATAGCAAATTTTTTGCCTTTTGCTTGAAATGAACCTTCAATAATATTCATCTAATTGTTTCCAATAATATTTATATCTAGTTAATAACGCTGTTTTGGAGTAAACAAGCGTTAATCAAATTGATATCAGTAAAAAATTGCCGCAATTCTAACAAATTACGGCTAACTTCGGTATAGGTTTATAGCTTTTAATATGAATATTTAAATGAAGAGGAATTATTCATTCAATTTATGCATTAATTTTCAAGTTGCTCTAATAATGCTTCTATTTCAGCTTCTTTATCTTCATCAATGACAATCGGGGGGTTACCATCATATAAGCGATAGTTCATATTTTGGAAATACGCATTTTTGATAAATTCATAAGAGTCTGTTGATTCTGATATTAATTGCTCTTGATCACGCACTGAGGCACGTCCTTCTAAAGCAAGTATGCTTAAACGTAACACATTTGGCCAAAAGTCTATAACAGCTAACGGCCAATATAACTTATCTACATAGTCCCCTACTTCTTCTCTTACTGAACTAGGGCCAAGCGCAGGTATTACGATATAGGGACCATCACCAACGCCATAACTTCCTAATACTTCACCAAACTCTTCTTGATCGCCAGACCATCCAAAATCACTTGCGGGATCATAAAAGCCAAACAACCCAATGGTTGAATTTAACAGAAAACGCCCTGTACTTTTTGATGCATTAACAAACTTTAACTGTAATAAATTGTTAATGATGTTAGAGGGTTCATTTAAGTTTAAGGCCATATTATGAAGACCTGTTCTTAAAAAAGACGGAGTGTAACTGGTGTAAAACTCTGAAACAGGTTTAGCAACATACTTATCCGCATAGTCCCATGTGAACGTCCAAAAAGGCCTGTTAATTGCCTCAATAGGGTCACGTGGATCACTATAATCATCATGGTTATCTGGAGTGCTTGAGCAACCAGAAAGAATGAAAAGAAATGATATAAATACAAGTCGAAAGTATTGTTTTACAGAATGCTTCACTGAAAATGGTTCCTTGCCATGTTTATACAAAATAATTTAATTGAAAATATGTATGGAATGATAAAATGCATATTCTAACGTGCTTCCCTGATAAAACGCTATATGCCTTTAAGTTTTATTTTGATAAACAGAGATTAGCATTTCAACCTCTGCATAAGGTAATTCGCATTCAGTCACGATTTCTTCAATATCCGCGCCTGTTTTTGCTAACTTAATTGCCCGAGAATAAAATTTGTCTTCACCCTGATCGGTTTGTAATTGAGAGATAAGATCTTGCTGAGACGTTATTTGAGATTGCAGTGTTTTTATTCTATGTTCGAGTTGTTTTGAAATAAGTGCATTTTCATTGATTGTTTGCTCTTGCTTAATGGATAACTCATGCATTGTTTTATTTAGGTTTTCATTGGTTAGTTGTAAATTATTTATAACTAATTCAAGCGCTTGATATTGTGATTCATAAACAGCAAATTTAACCTTATATTTCTTTGCTAGAACAAAGAAGCAAATAAAGCTAAAAATGCTGAATACAAGTGCAAACACAGCAATAATAGGTACTGCTAGCAAGGACATAAATCGGTGAACTTAAGCGTAAGTATAATAAACATAACCATAGTATTAATGGCAAACTATTCTAAACTGATCTCATCAAGGCATCATAAAGCCATTAGAATTGTTTTAACTCATCCCATTCGTCGTCGGATAATAACTTATCTAAATCAACTAAAATCAGTAGTTCGCCTTCTCGGTTAGAAACACCTTGTATAAACTGAGCACTTTCTTCGTTACCAACATTTGGCGCATCATCAATTTCAGACGCTTTTAAATAAACCACTTCAGCGACACTGTCTACCAATATACCAATCACTTGCTTTTCAGACTCAATAACAACCACTCGCGTGTTATCGGTCACTTCACGCGGTGCTAAACCAAATCGAGCACGCGTATCAATAACCGTGACTACATTGCCTCGTAAATTAATAATACCAAGCACATAAACTGGTGCACCAGGCACTGGGGCTATTTCGCTATAACGTAAAACTTCTTGAACTTGCATTACGTTAATACCGTAGACTTCATTTTCTAACTTAAACGTTACCCATTGAAGTACTTCATCCTTTTCGCCTGTCTTACCGTTGGAAATTCGTCTTTCATCAGACATACCACTTGCCCCTCAATTATTTAAGAACTTACAATATTGCAATTATATAAAAATCAGTGTTATTAAAGCTAATACTTTATAGTATTAATCATCTTGATAGATTCCGCTACCATCATTAAGCAATTGCACTAATGAATCTACATCAAGTAAGGCACACATTTTATCTTTCACCAATCCTGCTAACCATGGGCGCTTACTTGGCGAGTCTAACCACTTTACTTCATCTTCGTTCAATACAACCGTATCTACTAGGTTTTCTGCCGTTAATCCCCAACCGCTATCTTTAAGCATAATAACATATTGATAATTTAGCGAACTTTTCATTTCTTCGTTACATTTTTCTGGCATTACCCACATTGCTGTGTCTACTACATTAATTTTTTCATCTCGGTAAAGCATAACGCCTTTAAACCAGCTAGGTTTTCCCATTAACGTTGTTGTTTTGTCAATTTTATGTATGCCACCTAACTCAATTAATGGCACTGCCACAGTTAAACCAGCGACATTAAAAAACAGCGCTTGAAACCCACCCTTTCGATAAGCCTTAGTTTCTTGAAGTGGTAGTGCACCGGTACTTTTACGGGTAACTAAAGGGTCTGGTATATCTTCTGCAATGTTTTCTGCGATATTTTCTGCAACAATAGTGTCAACACGCGTTTTTTGAATCTCATGTTGTTTAGACGAGTTTTTATGCGTGCTAATAACATCTTCTTTAACTTTTAGATCTACACTGACATTTTTTAGTAGGGCTTCTAAACGTTCCGTTTCAGCAAGCTTAGTATTGGTACTATTTTTTGAGGAATCTTGAATATTTTCTTGCATAACGGGATCATCTGTCAATAATTCAGACAGATAATTTGTCATTACTTTTTTACTTGCTGATAATGGTTTTGACATTTAGTTTATGCTCTGTGTGAGATTTTTAGTAAATATTCTAATAAGTTTTTATATGCTAAAACTCCTCGGGTATTTTCTGCAAAATGCGATGGTACTTGTTGTGCTAAACTGGCATTTCTAAAGTTGGTGTCAATAGGTATGACACCTGACCATACCTTTTCCTGATAAGTTTCTTGCAATTGTTTATACGCTAAAAGGGATGCTTTGGTGCGTTTGTCAAACATGGTTGGAATAATGGTATATTCAAATGGTTTATCTTGTTCTAGTTGCATCATATCCATTGTTTTTATCATGCGATATAAACCTTTTAATGCTAAGAATTCTGTTTGCACTGGTACTAATATTCGGTCTGCGGCAGCTAATGCATTTACCATTAATACACCTAAAATGGGGGGACAATCAATTAACACAAAATCATAACATTGTGCTATTTTAAACATGGCTTTTTTTAATACTAAACCCATACCACCTTTTGCTCCTAATGAGCGATCGAGCGTTGCTAGCCCCATGGTTGCAGGCAAAATATCTATATTTTCATATTGTGTTGGGCATAAGCTTTGTAATATTTGTTCTTTTGATGCAACTTGAGTAAATAAATCATAAACACTTAAGTCTAAATCTTCCGATTCGACACCAAAATAATAAGTCAAAGAAGCGTGCGGATCAGTATCAACTAGCAATACTTTTTTGCCAAGCTCTGCTAATACGCCTGCTAAAGCAATTGTAGTCGTGGTTTTACCAACACCACCCTTTTGATTTGCTACCGTCCACACTTCCAATTGTTTTTCCTACCATTCAATTAATTAGTGAAATCATTTTACTGCTTAGATTGTCTTTAACCATTTTTAATTATTATTTTCTGAAATACGCTCATCATCTTTTCTAGTAGAGATTCTAATACCCCCATTAGGTAAACGAATGACTTGAATTTCATTTGCAGTTTCTTCTGGTACAACATCGGTTGTTATCGCTTCAACCTTTTTAATCTCAGTGGTTGGTGTATTAAGTAAATTTGCTTCTTCTAGCCCATATTTTGAAATTGCCACGACAACTTTTCTATTTTTTGCGCGTCCTTGAGCCGTTGTATTGTCTGCCGTAGGATAATATTGCCCATAACCTTCTATCGCCATGCGTGCTGGAGTGACACCTTGTTTTTCTAATACTCTTAAAATAGCGGTAGCTCGGGCAACAGATAATTCCCAGTTAGATGAAAAAATTTCATTGTTGATCATTTGATCATCTGTGTAGCCTCTTACTCGCACAAAGTTGTTTGCTTCACCAATAACATCATAAATAACGCCTAATATATTAACAGCCGAATTAGTTACCGATGCAGAGCCGCTTGGGAATAATAAAGCACTATTTAATTCTATTTCTAACCAATCACCATCAATTTGCAATTGCGCAAAACCAGATTCAATTAATTCATAAAGGGCCGTATGCAGTTCGTTTTCTAAAGACGTTAAATGACTGCCTATTTTAGAATCTGAAATATTAGAAAGTGTTTCTTCTCCTTCAAGTAGTTCAGCGCCTGCGTCTTCAAGAATACCGTTTCCAAATAACCTTTTATCCGTTTTACTGCTATTAACGTTGAGGATATCATCACCATGCCCTCTATTTTTAAGTTTTTCATCGTCAGCCTGAAAAACACGACCAACTGATTCAGTAATTGATTCAAATGGCTTTTCATTAACCATAGCCATAGCATATAACACTACAAACAAAGCGAAAAGAAGTGTCATGTAGTCAGCATAAGACACTAACCAGCGATGTACATTATCATGCTCTACATGATGTCTTCTTTGGCTTTGGCGAAAATTTCTCACGTATTTAACCTAAAAGCCGATAACTTATTCTCAATGGCATGTGGGTTATCTCCACGAGCAATAGCCACTAGGCCTTCCATAATCATTTCTCTGTACATGGTTTGTTGGTGTATGATCTCTTTTATTTTATTTGCTACAGGTAAATATAATAAGTTAGCAAAACCAACCCCATAAATAGTTGCAATAAATGCGGTGGCAATACCTTGTCCAAGAAGTGCGGGTTCAGTTAAGTTATTCATCGCGTGAATTAAACCTAGAACCGCTCCTAAAATACCAATGGTTGGGCTGTATCCTCCCATTGATTCAAAAACGGTAGCCGAACGTAAATGATGTTCTCGATAAACATCTAAATCTAACTCAAGTGATACTTGCAAATTTTCTAATTCAACGCCATCTACGAGTAAATTTAGCCCTTTTTGAGTATAACTATCGTATTCATCCAAGGCTTCGTTTTCAAGCGCTAAATATCCTAATTCTCTTGACTTAACCGCCCAAAGAACAATTTTTTCAATGCCTTTTTCTATGTCATAATTGGGTGGCGTAAAAACCCATTTCAATAATGTCAGGGCATGGTAAAACTGTGCACTTGACGATTGCAACATAACAGCACCTAATGTGCCGCCTACAACAATGATAAAGGCTGGCAATTCAAATAAGGCGAGAATTGAGCCACCATCTAAAATAAAGCCCAAATAAATAGCAAATAAAGCAACAACAAGACCAGTAATACTGAGCTTATCCATGCTTAACTTCCTTAATTATAGCACTAGATATTTCATCTAAGGGTAAGGACAATTGTGAAATACCCGCTACGGCAACGGCTTGCGGCATACCATAAACGACACAACTTTGTTCGTCCTGTGCCCATATTGTGGCACCTTTTGTTTTTAACATGCGTGATCCTTCTCTGCCATCTGATCCCATGCCAGTTAAAATAACGCCAAGAACCTTTCCACCAAATATTTTAGCCGCAGAACCAAAACTAACATCAACACTCGGTTTAAAAGCTATTTTTAATGAATCGTCTTCAATTATTTTAATTTTTGCGGCACTTTCCGAACCTGTAATAATCATTTGTCGCCCGCCAGGAGCAAGGTAGGCACAACCTGGCTTAAGAATATCGCCATTACTCGCTTCTTTCACATTAATTTTACACAAAGAGTTTAATCTTGTAGCAAAAGCATTGGTAAATGTTGCAGGCATATGTTGCACCATAATAATAGGCAATGGGAAATCTTGGGGGAATTCAGTTAATATTTTTTGTAGCGCAACGGGACCGCCTGTTGACGTTCCAATAGCTAACAAAGCATATTTTTTACCTGAAGATGCTTTCTTCATATTCGCAGAAGAGACTTGTTCTCCTGCAGGTTGTCTTGTTCTAATAGTAGGTCTTGAGCTTTGAGCAGGATCTTGAATAGAATGATTAGAAGTTCTATCGCGTGCTATATTAGCCTTACTAACTCTGCTTTTTGTGGCTAGCTGAATGACACGTTGTCGTAACAAACTACCCGCCATTTCACTGTTTTGAGCAATTTCGTTAAATTTTTTAGGTAAAAAATCTAATGCGCCAGCTTCTAAGGCATCCAGTGTCGATTTTGCTCCTTGATGTGTTAACGAAGAAAACATCAGTATAGCCGTTGGCGACTGCGCCATTATTCTTTGTACTGCGACAATGCCATTTAAAACGGGCATTTCAACATCCATGGTGATTACATCAGGCTTTAGCGATAACGCTTTGTCTACTGCTTCTTGTCCATTTACAGCAACATCGATAACTTCAAGCAGTGGATCCCTATTTAAAATATCAGTGACTCGTCGTCTAAAAAAACTCGAATCATCAACAACGAGCACTTTGTAGGTCATTTATTTCCTCTACTGTTTTATATATGCGACTTTTATGAACGCAGTTTTTTATTCACGGGTGATTTTTTCGCATAAAACTTTAACATGTTAGGTATATCTATAATGAGTGCAATACCACCATCACTAGTGATAGTTGCTCCTGCCATACCTGGAGTACCATGTAATAATCTATCAAGTGGCTTAATCACCACTTCTTCTTGACCAATTAATCGGTCAACTACGAAAGCAACTTGCTGATTACCTAATTGCACAATAACCACATGCCCTTTATCACGAGGTTTATCTTCATAGTTTCTGACAAGCCACTGATCTAAGTAAAATAGTGGGATCGCTTTTTCACGAACAATAATGGTTAACTGCCCATCCACACGGTTTGTATTGGTTAAATCTAAATGAAATATTTCATTTACTGCTGCTAGTGGCAAAGCAAAGGTCTGCTCACCAACAACGACCATTAAGGTTGGTAAAATAGCTAATGTTAGAGGCACTTTTATTTCTAAAATAGTACCAACACCCATTTCTGAGTCAATATTAACAGTACCATTGAGTTGGGTAATTTTTGTTTTAACAACATCCATACCAACACCACGGCCTGACACCTCTGATATTTCAGTTTTAGTAGAAAACCCAGGTGCAAAAATCAAACTGAAGGCTTCGGTATCAGACATTCTTGCTGCTGCATCTACATCAAGCACACCACGGTCAATCGCTATTCCTTTCAGTTTTTCAGCATCCATACCTGCACCATCATCTTTAATGGTTAACAGGATATGGTCTCCTTCTTGTGATGCTGATAAAGTAACAGTACCTTGACGAGGTTTGCCTTTTTCTTCACGGATACTCGGTTCTTCAATACCATGGTCAACAGAATTACGTACCAAATGCACTAATGGATCCGCTAATGCTTCAACTAAGTTTTTATCTAAATCTGTGTCTTCTCCCACCAGTACTAGTTGAATATCTTTATTCAGACTACGTGCTAAATCACGTACAACCCGAGGAAAACGACCAAATACTTTTTTAATTGGCTGCATTCGGGTTTTCATTACCGCACCTTGCAGATCGGTAGTGACTGCATCTAAATTTGATACCGCTTTGGTTAAGTCTTCATCGTCAGAAGTTAACCCTAAACTGGTTAGGCGATTTCTAACTAAAACTAATTCGCCAACCATATTCATGATTTTATCTAGCCGTTTAGTATCAACACGTACCGTTGTTTCTCCTTGAGGAGTTGCGGGTTGTGCTGCTTTTTTGGGCGCAGGTGCTGGCGTAGGTTTGTTAGCTTGTGGTGCAGGACTAGAAGATGCAGGCTGTGCAATAGGAGTCGCAGATGACGCTGGCACATCACTAGGTCGAGTACTTGATGCAGCTATTTCTTCAGATGACTTGGCTTCACTGGGTTTTGGTGCATTACCTTTGCCATGTAACTCGTCAAGCAAACTTTCAAATTCGTCATCATTAATTTCATCATCCGAACTAGCTGTAGAGGTTGTAGAATTGTTTATATCTGACGAAAAGGCGCCTTGTCCGTGTAGTTCATCTAATAAAGATTCAAATTCATCATCAGAAATATCACCACTCGTATCAGTACTCGCTGAGTTATCATCCGAAGGTATAGTGTTTGCTGAAGGGCTACCACCACCATGCAATTCATCAAGCAAACGTTCAAACTCGTCTTCACTCATATCATCGCTAGCATCTGATATTTCTTCTTGATGTGTAGCTTCTGGTGGAGCAACAACAGGTTCAGGAATTGGTGTTTCAACCACGGGCGCAGCGTCTTCAGGTTGACTTAAGCGGCGTAATTCTGCAAGTAATGCAGCATCGGCCGTGGTCAATGGTTCTCTGCTTTTGACTAAGTCAAACATATCATTAATCGTGTCAAGTGCAGATAATATAGTATCCATTAAATCAGCATTAACGGTACGTTTTCCTGTTCGCAGTAAATCGAATATATTTTCTGCGCCATGACAAACGTCAACAAGCTCATTTAAAGCCAGAAAGCCTGCGCCACCTTTTACGGTGTGGAAGCCTCGAAAAATAGCATTGAGTAAATCAGCATTATCAACATCATTTTCAAGCTCAACTAATTGCTCAGAGAGCAATTCAAGTATCTCACCTGCTTCGACTAAAAAGTCCTGTAGAATTTCTTCATCTGCTTCAAATGACATTCACTAACTCCTGTTAAAAACCTAAACTTGATAAAAGATCATCAACATCATCTTGATCTTCTACAACATCATCTCTTTCTTCCGCATTAACAATTGGCCCTTCAACTAAGTTTTCACCCACTTTAGGTGCAGACTTTTCTCGTTCACTGTCTGCTGTCATACCAAATGCAGTTAACATATTGATTAAACTTTCTTCAACTTCTCTAACTAAGTCAATAACTTTTCTAATAACTTGTCCCGTTAGATCTTGAAAGTCTTGCGCCATTAATACGTCGGTCATTAAACTATGGATATGCGTGGTTTCTTTGCCTGTTGTCGCTAATAAACAATCAAGATCCACACATAATGCTTTAAACTCTTTAAGCTCAATCTCATTATTCATTAATTTAGTCCATGCGGGGTTAACAGCACGGACTTGATCAGCAATGTTATCAAGCACTGGAAAAATAGATTCTACTGCATCCATTGTTTTGTTTGCGGCTTCTTCGGTGCTGGTAATAACATAATTTAAACGTTCTTTTGCATCAGGAATATCCGCTGTTGCTAAATCACTTAATCGTGAATCAATGTTGAAATTTGTTAAAGAGTCATGCAGTTGACGAGTTAATTTACCGATTTCAGCAAATAAATCAGAATTAATTGGATTTTGAATCTTAGAAATAAGCTCATCGGCTTTTTCTTGCTGATCATTTTCTAAAAATTCAACTAGAGACCTAGCCTGTTCTAATGAAATTCGTCCCACCATTGCCATATTCATGCAATATCCTCAACACTTAATCAAAGCACTAACAAATGTTTTTTGTGGACTGTAAGCAGCCCACCTAAATAAAAACTAACCTAAACGTTCGAAGATTTTATCTAATTTCGTTTTTAAGGTAGCAGCAGTAAATGGTTTAACAATATAACCATTTACACCTGCTTGAGCTGCCATTACTATTTGCTCTTTCTTTGCTTCAGCTGTAATTAATAATACGGGGATGTGAGCTAAATTTGCATCTGCGCGAATAGCTTTTAACAAGTCAATACCTTGCATTCCCGGCATGTTCCAATCAGTGACAACAAAATCAAAATCGCCATTCTGAAGCATAGGTAAAGCTGTACTACCGTCATCCGCTTCTTGAATGTTTGTAAAGCCTAAATCACGTAACAAATTTTTCACTATTCGTCTCATAGTTGAAAAATCATCAACAACAAGCACTTTCATATTTTTATCCAAGACACCCTCCGGCTAAACATTCATATTTCTAAAGGTTAACATAATTATTATTGTACTTAACTTTGCCAAGATTGCATACGAGCTTTTAACCTGTGCATTGCTTGACTATGAATTTGGCTGACGCGCGATTCACTCACATCCAGTATTTGTCCAATTTCACGTAAATTCAATTCTTCATCGTAATATAGAGACAGTACTAGAGCTTCACGTTCTGGTAAAGTACTAATACACTCACTTAAACCTTTTTTAAAGGCTTTGTGCTCAATACTTTGATATGGGTCATCACTTTGGCACGTGCTATCAAGCATCAGTGCATCTTCATTCACGCCTAAGTCATTAATACCAAGTATTTTACCAGTACTCACTTCACTTAATATATGATGATACTCATTTAATGAAATTTCAAGCTTTTCAGCAACTTCTATATCTGTTACATCCCGCCCTAAACTGGCTTCTAGTTGCTTAATAGCTTCCGTAACCATACGGCTATTTTTATGCACTGACCTAGGAGTCCAATCTCCACGGCGCATTTCATCAAGCATCGCTCCGCGAATGCGAATACCTGCAAACGTTTCGAAACTAGCACCTTTGGTGTTGTCGAAATTATTCGCTGCTTCAAATAAGCCGATCATACCCGATTGAATTAAATCATCAACCATGACACTCGCAGGCAAACGTGCTAGCAAGTGATAGGCTATTCGTTTAACCAATACAGTATATTGTTCAAGTAACACTGTTTTGTCAATTGGGTTGATATAGGCATTAGTTTTTACCACTTTTTACTATTCCCACCAAAATTATTTTAAAATGCTTGTTGGGTCTTTAATGTTCAACAAACGAGTGATATTAATTAAAAGTTAGTAATCGAGTAATTGTTCAATAAAAAATTCCAAGTGACCTGATGCTTGATGCGGTACTGGCCAACGACTAAGATTTTTAGCCAAATCCTTAAATGCAATGGCTGCTGGGGAGTCTGGAAAGGCTTCAACAATCACTTGCTGCTTGCGCACTGATTTTCGAATATTTTCATCAAAAGGGATCACGGCAACTAATTCAAGTGCCACATCTAAAAACCTATCCGTAACTTTTGTCAATTTTGCAAATAATTGTTGCCCTTCTTTAGGACTGCGCACCATATTGGCAACCACTTTAAATTTGAAAACATTGTGATCTCGACTAAGTAATTTCATTAGTGCATAGCAATCGGTAATCGAGGTAGGTTCATCACATACAACTAACATGACATCTTGTGCTGCGCGAGTGAAGCTCAATACCATATCAGAGATACCAGCCGCCGTATCAACAATGAGTACATCAAACTGAGTTTTCATTTCGCTAAAAGCACGTATCAACCCTGCATGTTCTGCATGGGTTAGATCAACCATAGATTGAGATCCAGAAGTCGCTGGAATAATTTTTATGTTACTAGGGCCAGTGATAATAATATCATCTAGTTCACATTCACCTGATAACACATGGGAAAGATTACGTTGTACTCGTAAGCCTAACATAACATCAACATTAGCTAACCCCAAATCGGCATCTAAGACTAATACTCGTTTACCTTGTTGACCAAGAGCAACAGCTGTGTTTAATGAGACGTTGGTTTTACCAACCCCTCCCTTGCCACCTGAAACTGCTACTACTTTAACTTTTTTTAAGTCCTGCATTTTTCTTAAGCCACTCGCTTGATCTGACATTTATTACTTCTTATATTTCTCTTATATTATTGCTAGTAGTTAATGCATAGTTCACTAAAATACGTCAATTTAAACGCTGCTATACAGCTACGGCTTGCGTTCTTGGCATCGGCCTAACTGTTCGTTGAGCATAAGTGACATTGTTCTTTGCTGCCATTTTATCGGCAAGCGTAACTAATTTTTCAACATTTGCAACTTTAATATCTTCTGGCACTCTCTGCCCATCCGTAAGATAACCTATTGGCAAGCCATTTTGAATTGAAGTTGTAATTATTTCACCAATACTTACGCTTTCATCAAGTTTAGTATAAATAGAACCCGACAACGGTACTTTTTTAAACCTATCTACATTTTCTTGCATAACCTGTTGCTGGCTGTTAGCTGCAAGCACTAAATAATTTCTTATTCTAACGCGAGTATTAGCTACTAGGTTAGCTAAATTTTCAGCTAAACGAATATCTCTTTGTCCCATACCTGCCGTATCGATTAGAATTAATTTCTTGTTAGAAAACTGTTCAAGTAATAAATCTAATGCTTGGCTGTCTTTTGCCAACTTTACTTGGCAACCAATAATTTTTCCATAGGTTGCAAGTTGTTCAAAACCCGCTATTCGGTATGTATCTGTTGAAATCAGTGCAACATGCTCATGACCATGTACTTGTGCAAAACGTGCGGCAAGTTTAGCAATAGTTGTTGTTTTTCCTACACCTGTAGGACCAACTAACGCAACAACACCACCACGATGAATAATATCGTTTTGAGTTGTATTAAGTTGCTCACCAATTAGCTTAGTTGCTTGCTGCCATGCTTCAGTGTCATTATATTGACTAGGTACATAACCCGCTATTTGATCGGCAATTTGGTCATTTAAACCTAAACCTAAAAGGCGATTAACTAAGACCGCTCTCTGTGGTTCTTTTTGGGCCATCTCTTGCCACATCAAGCCCGATACTTGATGCTCTAATAACTTTCTAATAGAGGCCATTTCTTGCTGCATTTTATCAAAATTTTCTTGGGTAGCATAGCCATTTTGATCTGCCTGTTGCCCCGTAGACTGCTTTGTTTGTATTTTGCTTGCCATATGCTCAGCTTCTAAAGAAATATGATTTTCATCTTGTCCATTACTTTGTGTATTAACGGCTTCTGGCGAAAGAATAGTACCGTCAGGCTTAGAGTGGCGTAATCGCTCGGTAAAGCTACGTAGTTGATCTTCAATATTTTCATCTTGGCTAGGTATTTGAGGTTCTGCCCCTAAATTAATATGTTCGGTGCTGATTGGTAATGTGTTATTAGTATTGTTTACTGCCTCATTTATTTTTGGTTGATGCTGAACCTGTCTATTCAATAATGCAGATAGGCTATCTACAGGCATTTGTGTGTTTGTTGCAGTATTTGATTTGGTCTCTGATGCCCCTACCTCAGTTGATAGTGGTGATGATTGAGTAAGACTAACCGTATCATTTGATACTTCACGACTATTCTGCTCATCTTGACTGTGCGTACTACTTGTATGAGAAGTTTCTTGCGGTGTTGGTTGATTATAATCAACCGCTGCCATTAACTCGACGCCTTCAGGAATTTTTTTATTAGACATAATAACTGCATCTACACCTAATTCTTCTTTTATTTGGGCTAATGCGCTACGCATATCTTTGCCTACAAAACGTCTTATTTTCACAGTGAACTCCTCATTTAGTGCAATTTTCAAGTGTCGACTTGTGAAATAACCGACCGAATTTCGGCAATTTCATTACTCGCACTATTTTTCTCGTTACTTTTATTTATTGTCCAATGGCACTAACAATTTTAATTTGCTTGTCATCAGGTATTTCTTGATAAGAAATAACCCTTAAACTTGGTATAGTGTATTTTACAAATTTAGCCAGCACTGATCGTAGAATTCCAGAAGTTAACAATATTGGTGTATCGCCTGCCAATTCCTGCTGTTGAGCCCCCTCTGTTAAAGATTTCTGCAACCGTTCTGCTAATCCAGGTTCAATACCTGCGCCATCATCTCCTGCCATTTGCATAGACTGGTGCAACATCTGTTCCAACTCAGGCGCCAAGGTTATGACAGGTACTTCATGGGCTGGGCCAACAAGATCTTGGATAATAAATTTTCGTAAGCTAATTCTCACTGCCGCCGTTAGTACTTCGGCATCTTGGCTCTTAGGCCCATACTCAACCAAGGTTTGAATAATCGAACGCATATCACGAACAGCCACACCTTCATTCATTAAACTTTGTAGTACCTTAACAACAGTACCCAACGAAAGTGTATCTGGAATAAAACCTTCAACAAGTTTAGGATACGTTTTCGCTAGCATATCCAACAAGTTTTGTACTTCTTCATGTCCTAACAATTGAGAAGCATTATTCGTTAATATTTGGCTTAAATGGGTTGCTAATACAGTTGCTGAGTCAACCACGGTATAACCTAATGTTTGTGCTTGCTCGCGTTGATTTTGGTTAATCCAAACCGCATCTAAACCAAAAGCCGGATCTTTTGTGACAACCCCTTCAAGTTTACCAAACACTTGTCCTGGGTTAATCGCTAATGCTTGATCATGACGTATTTCTGCTTTACCAATTGTGACACCCATTAAAGATATTTGATAACTATTAGGGTCTAAGTCTAAGTTGTCACGAATGTGTACTGGCGGCACTAAAAAGCCAAACTCTTGCGACAACTTCTTACGTACACCTTTGATTCTGCTAAGTAATTCTCCACCTTGCGCTTTATCAACTAAAGGAATCAAACGATAGCCAATTTCTAAACCAATAACATCTACATGATGCACATCATCCCAATTCAATTCCTTAACTTCTTCTTCTTTTTGCTGCGTTTGCACTTGCTCTTCTTCTGCTATTTTTTCTAGCTCAATTGCCTTGGTAATTTTATGTCTGCTACCTACATAAGCCATGGCACCAATACCGACTGCAAACAGTAAAAAAGCAAAATGAGGCATGCCTGGTATAACACCCATGACAAACATAACCCCAGCTGCAATATAAAGTGATTTTGCTTGCCCTAACTGGCTACTTACTTGATCTCCCATATCTTGAGAGGTATTTTGACGTGTAACAACAATGGCTGTGGCAACAGATAATAATAAACCTGGTATTTGCGCCACTAAACCGTCACCGATAGTAAGTAATGTATAAATTTCAACCGCACTATCAAAGCTAAGTTCGTGCTGTACCATGCCAATAACTAAGCCACCAATGATATTAATGAATAAAATCAAAATACCGGCAATCGCATCACCTTTAACAAATTTACTGGCACCATCCATAGAACCATAAAAATCAGCTTCACTTGTTACTTCAATACGGCGTTCTCTTGCTTGTTCAGCGTTAATAAACCCCGCATTTAAATCAGCATCTATTGCCATTTGTTTGCCAGGCATAGCATCTAGCGTGAAACGTGCTGTTACTTCAGCAATACGCCCTGCCCCTTTAGTAACTACAACAAAATTGATAATAATGAGAATCAAAAAAACCACTAAACCAACAGCATAGTTACCACCAATAACTACTGAGCCAAAAGCTTCAATCACTTTACCTGCCGCATCAGTGCCGTCATGACCTTCAAGTAAAACAACCCGGGTACTCGCTACGTTTAGTGCTAAGCGCAAAATAGTTGCGATAAGAATAACAGAAGGGAATGAACCAAACTCTAGTGGTTTCAGGGTATAAACCGTAATTAATAGCACTACTAATGATAAAGCGATATTGAAAGAAAAAAGTACATCAAGCAGCCACGCTGGCATTGGTAAAATAACCATACCTAAAGCAGCCATAACTAATAGCGGTGTACCAAGCCCCGATATTTGGGATAAGTTTTTCTTATTAATTTGATTAAAATAGGTGGTTAATTGCATTGGATACAGCTTGCTCTTAATGATAAATTTTTGACGCTAATTAAGAATTAGCAAAAGCTATACCAACTAGGAGGATTATTTTAAGGGCTGTGCCGCAGTATCTTTATGGCTATAAATGCTCTTATTGTTTTAACAAATAAAACAATAAGAGCATCATTTGTAATATTCACCTATGATACACAGCATGGCGAAGGTAATCTTTAGTTAAGTGAATCAACTCAATAGTTAAAAAATCAATTTGATATTTTAACTATCTTACAACATCAAAGCTAACTATCTTGTCGCTAACATTGCATTATTGTGTTATTTGAATTGGCTCACTTTCTTTCGCTTTACCTTGATTAATTGAAATCTCAACACGGCGGTTTCGTCGACGATTTAACGCATTAGTATTAGGTACTAGTGGTCGGGTGTCTGCATGTCCAGCCACAATTAAACGTGTTTGGTCAAAACCTGGCACTTTAATCATTTCATGTGCAATAGCAACGGCTCGCTTACTTGATAAATCCCAATTTGAATCAAATAACTCTGAATCAACGCCACGGTTATCTGTATTCCCTGAAATCATCACTTCGCCTGGCATAGTATTGAGTAACTCACCAATTTGTCTGATAATAGGTTTGAACTTAGGTTGTAAAAATGCAGATCCGGAAGGAAATGAACCATTTTCTCGAATTCTAATAATAATTTGCTGTCCTAATGACTCAACTTCAATGGCACCATCTAAAATTTGTTGTTCAAGCTGTTCAGCCACTTTTTTCACTAAATCATTCACTTGCTCTTGTGCTGCTTTTTCCATTTGCTCTTGCGCTTGTCGCAAAGCCTGTGCAGATAATGAGTCTTCGGTATTTTGTGCGTTACCGCCACGTTCTTCCCCACGCTGCTCTTGACGCCCACCAGCAGAAGTTTCTTCACCTGCTTGAAATTCCAACATTTGTTGGGTCATTTCCATGGTTTGTTGCTGTAACAGCTCGATAGGCGTTGGATCAGGTTTTCCGGGCCTAAATTCCTGCGCAATAATACTTGTGCCTTTGGGGATGTCTTTTACTTCTATTTTATTTTGTACACCAAACGCAAACTTCATAGAACCTGCTATTTGTTTAAACTTCATCACGTCCATTTCAGAAAAAGACAATAGCAAAACAAAGAAGCACATCAATAATGACATGAGATCAGCGAAAGTTCCCATCCAAGCAGGTAACCCTGGAGGTGGGCATTTGCATTCTTGTTCAGCCATACAACCTCCCGTAGATTAATTCAGCGCTACTCGTCATCAGCAGTTCCAGCTTTACGCTTACCTTCAGCTAAATAATTTTTCAGTAATCCTTCAATAACACGCGGGTTTTGGCCATCTTGTATGCCTAGTACCGCATCAAGCACTAATTCTTGATTCATTTTTTCTTCAGCCATGCGCAACTTTAATTTAGACGCTAGGGGAATAGCGATAACATTTGCTAAAAAAGCACCATAAAGCGTTGTTAACAAGGCAACTGCCATAGCGGGGCCAATAGATTTAGGATCATCCATGTTAGATAACATGGCAACTAATCCAATTAAGGTGCCTATCATGCCCATTGCAGGAGCAACATCAGCCAAAGCCATCATCATATTAGAGCCTGATTCATGCCGCTCAGTAGTGAGGTTTATATCTTTTTGTAACGTAGCTCGAACGACATCGGCATCATGACCATCAACGAGCATGTCGATACCTTTTTGCATAAAAGGATTAGTTATTTCAGCTTCTTCAAGTGCTAAAAATCCCCCTTTACGTGCTGCATCAGCCATGTCTACTGCTTTCTCAATTAAATCTTCAGGCTTTTCTAACTTAAACATAAATGCTTTAGCGACTATTTTACCAATTCCGAAGAATTGCCCTAAACTGTAATTGGATAAAACAATAAAAATAGACCCCCCAAAAACAATTAAAACGGACTGTGTATCCGCAAACATCATAATGTCGCCTGACAACACCATCGCCATCACGAGTAAACAAATGGCACCAAGGATACCAATTAAGGTTGCTAAATCCACAAAACTCTCCTAAAACTGCAAAACTCATAATGTACTAATAAAATAATAGTACATTATGAGAAAACTATTCGCCATTACTTATCGCGTTATATGTTTATTATCGTCCATATAGTCAATAACTTAATACCTGATTTAGAATAATATTAACTAAAATTAGCACCAAGCTACGTTGACCATTGCACATAGCTAATGGTAAGTTTGCGCCTAGCGTTTAAAGAGTCTAGTGTATAAGCAAGCTGTTGTTTAAAAAGAAGGTCAAAAATGGCGAAAAAGAAATTAGAAAATTTGAGTTTTGAAGAGTCTCTTAATGAGTTAGATAGTATTGTTCAAAGTTTAGAGCATGGCGACCTAGATTTAGAAGAGTCAATGGCATTATTTGAAAAAGGTTTAACCTTAAGTAAATTAAGTCAAAACAAACTTCAATCTGCGGAACAAAAAGTAAAAATACTGCTTGAGAAAAATGGTGAGCAGCAGCTTCAAGAATTCGATTTACCTGAAAATAGTATTTCTTCAGGTGAACGTTCGTGAGTATATTAACTAACCATGAGCTTTTACAGGAACGTATTAACCAATTTTTAGCACAGCAACTTGAGCAACTACCTATCAATGATAAAAGACTCCATCAAGCGATGAGTTACGGACTATTAATTGGTGGTAAACGCATTCGTCCTTATTTAGCCTATATAACAGGCGAAGCACTCGGTGTTAGCTTACATGATATTGACGGTATAGCTGCGGCTATAGAATGTATACATGCCTACTCGCTATTACATGATGACTTACCCGCCATGGACGATGATGATTTAAGACGTGGAAAACCAACTTGTCATAAAGCGTTTGATGAAGCCACTGCAATTCTTGCTGGTGATAGTTTACAAACGCTTGCATTTGATATTCTAGCCAACCATAATTTTTCTGAGGCAATAAAGTCTAAGCAGCTTAAATTAATTCAACAACTCGTTTCTGCCGCTGGTTACCAAGGCATGTGTGGTGGACAAGCGTTAGATTTAGCCGCAACAGATGAACAAATTAATTTAGAACAACTAGAAACCTTGCATTCATTGAAAACAGGCGCATTACTTGAGGCTTCAGTACTAATGGCTACTGAGTGTGCCCCACATATTTCAACACAAGAGAAGCAAGCATTTAAACAGTACGCCCAACTTATTGGATTAGCTTATCAAGTTCAAGATGATATTATTGATATAACATCAACCCAAGAGCAACTCGGAAAGCCCACTGGTTCTGATCTTGCCTCCAATAAAAGTACTTACCCTGCACTGCTTGGTTTACAAGGAGCACAACAAAAAGCTGAAAACTTATTTCAACAAGCACTTCAAGCTTTGGCGAGTTTGCCTTACAATACACAATCCTTAGCTGATTTTGCTACATTCATTGTTAAACGTAGCTATTAAATAAAAGTATTAAAATAATAAATCAGTTAACACATAATTTAACTATAGAAAAACTATGACAAATCTTGCTGACTACCCATTGCTTGCCCAAATTAATTCGCCTAAAGACTTGCGTAACATCCCACAAGATCAGTTGCCGCGAGTCAGTAATGAGTTACGCAGGTTTTTATTAAATTCAGTCAGTAAGAGTAGTGGTCACTTTGCTTCGGGCCTTGGTACTATAGAGCTAACCGTCGCTTTGCATTACGTATATAACACACCTTTTGATCATCTAATATGGGATGTTGGTCATCAAGCTTATCCCCATAAAATTTTAACAGGACGCCGTGATCAACTTCATACGATAAGACAAAAAGATGGTTTACACCCTTTTCCTTGGCGTGAAGAAAGCGAATACGATACGTTAAGTGTAGGTCACTCAAGTACTTCCATTTCTGCTGCGCTTGGTTTATCAGTAGCAGCAGAAAAAGAAGGGCTAAATAGAAGAACAGTCGCCGTTATTGGTGATGGGGCAATGACAGCGGGCATGGCTTTTGAAGCGCTTAATCACGCAGGTGATATTAAAAAAGACATGCTAATTATCCTGAACGATAACGAGATGTCTATATCAGAAAATGTGGGCGCATTAAACAATCACTTTGCCAGAATGCTTTCAGGTAGCCTTTATACGGGAATTAGAGAAAGCGGTAAACGTTTACTGAACAACATTCCTCCTATCAAAGAATTAGCAAGCCGTGCAGAAGAACATTTAAAAGGCATGGTAGTGCCCAGTACATTTTTTGAAGAGCTCGGTTTCAATTATATTGGCCCTATTGATGGTCATGATGTTAATGGGCTCGTTGATACAATAAAGAACATGCGAGGCTTAAAAGGGCCACAGCTTTTGCATATAGCCACCAAAAAAGGTAAGGGTTACCAAGCCGCAGAGCAAGATCCCATTAAATATCATGCTGTACCTAAGTTTAATCCAAGTGATGATAATTTACCTAAAGCAAAAGCTTCTTTACCAACTTACTCACAAATTTTTGGTGATTGGTTATGTAAAACGGCTGAGATTGACAAGAAACTCGTCGCTATTACACCCGCCATGCGTGAGGGCTCTGGTATGGTTGAGTTCAGCCAACGTTTTCCTGACCAATACTACGATGTTGCTATTGCAGAGCAACACGCTGTAACCTATGCCGCTGGATTAGCTATTGGTGGTCAACGCCCTGTTGTTGCAATTTACTCAAGTTTTCTACAACGCGGTTATGACCAATTAATTCATGATGTTGCTATTCAAAACTTACCTGTGATGTTTGCAGTAGACAGAGCTGGCGTTGTCGGTGCTGATGGCGCAACACATCAAGGATTATTCGATTTAAGCTTTTTACGCTGTATTCCAAACCTAACAATTATGGCACCCGCCAATGAGCGTGAATGCCAATTAATGCTTAATACTGGGCACAAAGCAAGCACCCCAACGGTAGTACGTTATCCGCGAGGAAATGGTACGGGTGAAACCTTGCCAACGGTTAATGAGGTTATTGAAATAGGTAAAGGTAGAATAATTAATAAAACTCAAGCTGAGCAGAATAAAATAGCTATTTTAAGCTTTGGCACTATGTTGGCGGAAGCACACAAAGCTGCTATGGCATTTAGTGCAACACTGGTTGACATGCGCTTTGTTAAACCACTTGATGTACAGCTTATTAATGAACTTCATCAAACCCATGACGTTATTGTAACCATTGAAGACAATGCCATCGCAGGCGGTGCTGGCTCTGCTGTCAATGAATATATTCTATCGCAAGGTGAAGCGATTAGAATCCTAAATATAGGCATTCCTGATCACTTTGTTAAACATGGTACGCAAGAAGAGATTCATCAGGAGTTAGGACTAGATAGTGTAGGAATAATCACTAAAATAAATAACTTTATGGCTTAGTATTGTTCTCAATAGCAATTTAATGAATAGTAGTTTATTTAAAATCCTAGCATCACGAAAAAGGATCGTTATTTTACGATCCTTTTTTTAATTAGCTTCTTAAAGATTTTCAACTTCTATTCTATTTTGAAAGTTCTGTTGTTCTTTATTAGTATTTAACTCTGCTATACGCTCGCGCTCTTGTCGTTTTTCACACGGATTATCGCAATTACATTCTTTTTCAATACCAACGCTAGCTAAGCCACCACAGCTTCCTGCTAAGGTTTTCTTTTGAAAGATATAACCAACTGCCATCGCTGCGCCAACGACCAAGAAAAAACCAAAAGTGATTAAAAAAATCATCATAATATATACACGCCTATAAATAATTCGTGAAATTGTTAGATTGAAATTAAGTGACAATTATTTCAAATATTGTTTAAATTTTACCGTAAATTGCTCAGTAAAGCCATTTTCAGATTTAGAAACAAACAATGCCGCTAAATCATTTTTAATGGCAAAGGCTAAACCTTCCTCTGCTCCCATCACCATTAAAGTTGTCGACAAACCATCTGCTGTCATTGACGATGGTGCTATCACAGTAACTGATACTAGGTTATGGTTTATAGGTTTACCTGTGACGGGATCAATAATATGTGAAAAACGCTGCCCATTACTTTCAAAATAATTTCGGTAATCGCCTGATGTAGCAACTGCATTATCTTTAGGAATAATAACCTGTTGAACTGCCCTATGTTCACCTGAAGGATCAAAAATAGGTTTCTCAATAGCGATAGCCCAAAGTTCACCAGTATGCTTAAATCCTCTTAAACGCATCTCACCACCTATTTCTACCAAATAGTTAGTAATACCATTGGCTTCAATCAATTCCGCCACAACATCAACACCATAGCCTTTAGCAGTAGTCGATAAATCAATATACAGGTTAGGAATATCCTTAGACAATTGAGTACCGTTTAAATGAAGTCTTTTTAATCCAACACGAGCGCGAGTACTCGCTATCAATTCATCACTTGGCGCAGTTTCAGGACGTAAATCGGGACCAAACCCCCAAAGATTAACTAACGGTCCAACGGTAATATCTAGTTTACCACCACTTAGTTCACCTAAACGAATAGATTCACTTAAAACACGAGCAAAACCGTCAGACACTTCGACTGGTTCAAGAGACGTAGACTTATTAAAACGTGATATTTCTGAATCAGGTATGTAAGTTGACATGACTTGATTGACTTGTTTTAGTCGAGCATCAATTTGTGAATGCAATTGCAGCGCTTCTACTTCTTCAGGTGTCGAAACCACCTTAATGTTATAAGTAGTCCCCATTGTACGACCTTGCAGGTGTACTTCTGTTTTTCCTGAATTATTACTAGGAAAGCAAGCCGATAAATTGACAGCTAACAGCACTATAAGTATTTGTTTGATTTTATTCATTTGAAATTTCCAAATTTATTATTTAAGTAAACACACTTTCACAATACGTTTATTTAAATAATAAAGACGACCTAAGTCGTCTTTAATTAGCTTAAAAATGCCAGCATCTGTAGCTTTTCAGCTCAAAGCTAGTTCGTTCTAGAGCAAAGAGAAGGCGCGGAGTTGACGATAGTCAATGAGCACCTTCGATGCGGCTATTGAGCGAAATAGCAAAGAGATAAAAGTTACAATATATTAGCCGCCAAAATCATCGAGAAGTATATTCTCTTCTTCTACGCCAAGATCTTTCAACATGTGAATAACCGCAGCATTCATCATTGGTGGCCCACACATGTAGTATTCACAATCTTCTGGCGCTTCATGATCTTTCAAGTAGTTTTCATAAAGAACGTTGTGAATAAAACCAGTCATGCCATCCCAGTTATCTTCTGGTTGAGGATCACTCAACGCTACATGCCATTCAAAGTTATCATTATCAGCCGCTAAGCCGTTATAATCATCTTCGTAGAACATTTCACGTAATGAACGTGCACCGTACCAGAAACTCATTTTACGTTTTGATTTAAGACGTTTAAGTTGGTCAAAAATGTGTGATCGCATTGGTGCCATACCAGCACCACCACCAATAAATACCATTTCTGCATCAGTCTCTTTGGCAAAGAATTCACCAAACGGACCAGAAATAGTTACTTTATCCCCAGGCTTTAAGCTAAAAATAAATGATGACATCTTACCTGCTGGCAAATGTAATTTTCCTGGAGGCGGCGTAGCAATACGCACATTCAGCATAATAATGCCTTCCTCTTCAGGATAGTTTGCCATTGAATAAGCACGTAAAGTTGGCTCATCTACTTTTGACTCTACGTCGAAGAAACCAAAATGTTCCCAGTCACCACGGTATTGTTCATCGATATCAAAATCGCTGTATTTAACATGATAAGCAGGTGCTTCAATTTGGATATAACCACCCGCTTTAAACGGTACTGATTCACCATTAGGAATTTTAAGTTTTAGCTCTTTAATGAACGTTGCTTTGTTATCGTTAGAGATAACTTCACATTCCCATTGTTGAACACCAAAAATTTCGTCTTCTACTTCAATTTCCATGTCTTGCTTAACAGCAACCTGACATGAAAGACGACAACCTTCTTTTGCTTCACGTTTGGTAATATGCCCTTCTTCAGTTGGTAATATATCACCGCCACCTGAATGTACATGTACACGACATTGGCCACAAGTACCACCGCCACCACAAGCTGAAGGTATAAAAATACCTTTATCAGCTAACGCACCTAATAATTTGCCACCCGCAGCAGTTGTTACTGACTTGTCTTTATCGCCATTTATACTAATCGTTACGTCACCGCTTGATACTAACTTAGATTTAGCAAATAAAATTACTAATACTAAGGCAAGCACTATCGCTGTGAACATCGATACGCCGAGAATAATTTCCATCGACCTTCCTTATTTATTTATCTAAATCGTTACAGTGAAATACCACCGAAAGATAGAAACCCGAAGGCCATCAATCCAGCTGTGATAAATGTAATGCCTAAACCTTTAAGGCCATTAGGTACGTCAGAATATTTCATTTTCTCACGAATACCCGCCATCAATACAATCGCTAACATCCAACCTACACCTGAGCCAATGCCGTAAACAACACTTTCACCAAGGTTAAGGTTTTTAGCAACCATAAATGAAACCGCACCAAAAATTGCACAGTTAACCGTAATTAAAGGTAGGAAAATACCAAGTGCTTGGTACAAAGCGGGGAAATATTTATCTAAAATCATTTCCAAAATTTGTACTAAAGCGGCAATCACACCAATAAAGGTAATAAAAGATAAGAAGCTTAAATCAATCGACTCTTTCGGGTCAGTTATACCCATCACTGAATCTAACGCACCTGGCGCCAAAATGGCTTGGTATATAATTTGGTTAGCAGGAACAGCTAAACCTAATACCACCACAACGGCAACACCTAAGCCAATAGCGGTACTAACCTTTTTAGACACAGCTAAAAAGGTACACATACCTAAGAAAAAGCTTAATGCCATATTCTCAATGAAAATGGTTTTAACAAAAATACTTAAATAATGTTCCATGATCAATCCTTCTCAACTTGTTCTGGTTTCCATTGGCGAATTGCCCAGATGGTTAAACCAATAATGAAGAATGAACTAAAAGGTAATACTAATAAGCCGTTACCTTGATACCAACCACCGTTTTGCGTTAATTGTAAAATTTCGATGCCAAAAAGCGTACCAAAACCTAATAACTCACGGAAGAAAGCAACAATCATCAAAACAGCACCATAGCCTAAACCATTACCAATACCATCTAAAAAGCTCACACCAGGCTTTTCTTTCATAGCAAAAGCTTCAGCACGCCCCATAACGATACAGTTGGTAATGATCAAACCAATGTAAACTGATAACTCTTTCGATAATTGATACGAAAAAGCTTTCAAAACTTGGTCAACCACGATTACAAGCGAGGCTATAATTGCCATTTGTACAATAATACGCACACTTGATGGTATTTGATTACGAATAATTGAGATAAACAAGTTTGAAAATGCAGTTACTAACATTACCGCAACAGTCATAACTAAAGCATTTGCCATAGAGCTAGTTACTGCCAATGCAGAACAGACCCCTAATACTTGTAGTGCAATTGGATTGTTATCTACAACAGGTCCAAATAGAACTTTTTTATTATCTGAAGACATTAGTTAAGCCCTCCCTCTTTGAACCTAGTAACGAACGGACCATAGCCTTCGTCACCTAACCAAAATTGTAAAGTTCGAGTAACACCATTACTGGTTAATGTGGCACCTGACAACGCATCAACACCATTAACATCACCTGGTTTAGCGCCGCCTTTAACTAAGTGAATAGCGGCTTCACCTTGTTCGTTATACATTTTTTTACCTGGCCATAAGGCTTTCCACTTAGGATTAAGTACTTCTGCCCCCAATCCAGGAGTTTCCTTAAGATCCGAGTAAACAACACTACGAACGGTATTTAAATCTGGTGCCAAACCAATAAAGCCGTACATTAAATCCCATAAACCTGAGCCTACAATCGGTAATACAATAGTATCTAATTGTTGTTGGTCGTTTTTAACAAGATAAATTACAGCACGATCGGCGCGGCGACTAAGACCCGCTATATCATTTTCAGGTTTAGTACTTTTGCTAACATCACGAGCATCTGAACGCTCGTCAAATATGTCTGTATCACCTTCAATGATTTTACCCGTTTTTAGGTCAATCATTTTCGCTTCAACAAATTTAGCATAAGTGCCAACAATGTCTGAACCCGCTTTTTCAAGCAGACCAGAAGCTTCAAGAATTTTTGTTTGCTTATCAAGCAATTTGTTAGCTTGTTGTAATGGTTTCAAACCAACCGCAGAGATAGATACCAATGCAGCACACACTAAACAAATAATAAATACAAACACTAGCGTTGAGCCAAATGTTTCTTTCTTTTTTGTATCGGAATTAGACATTACGAGCAAGCCTCCGTTTGATATTGCCTTGCACTACAAAGTAGTCAAACAATGGCGCGAACAAGTTAGCAAATAAAATAGCTAACATCATGCCTTCAGGGAATGCAGGGTTTACAACACGAACTAACACAACCATGACACCAACTAAAGCACCAAACCAGTATTTACCTGTATTGGTGAAAGAAGCTGAAACGGGATCCGTTGCCATAAACATCATACCAAAGGCAAAACCACCAACAACTAAATGCCAGTACCATGGCATTGCAAACATGGCATTAGTATCGCTACCAATCGCATTAAAGATAAATGCCGTTGCGACCATACCACCGAACACACCTAACACAATGCGCCATGAAGCGATGCCTTTATAAAGGATATAAGCACCACCTAACAAAATAGCAAATGTTGACACTTCTCCAACAGAACCTGGGATGAAACCCCAGAAAGCATTCCACCAATCAGCATTCAATGAATAATCATTTAAGCCTTGGCTAGCAGTACTGAGTGCCGTAGCACCAGAGAAACCATCAGCAGCAACCCAAACAGCATCACCTGAAATTTGAGCAGGATAAGCAAAGAATAAAAATGCACGGCCTGCTAATGCTGGGTTTAAGAAGTTTTTACCTGTGCCACCAAAGACTTCTTTAGCTATAACGATACCAAAAGTTATACCAATAGCGACTTGCCATAAAGGAATTGTGGCAGGAACAATAAGCGCAAATAAGATTGAAGAAACAAAGAAACCTTCGTTCACTTCATGGCCTCGTACTGCCGCAAATAATATTTCCCAAAAGCCACCAACAATAAAAGTAACGGCATAAATAGGTAAAAAGAACATGGCTCCGTAGAACATCATGCTAAACCAACCAGAGTCGGCATTAAGCGTTCCACCTAGTGCTGCAAATAAAGCAGTTTGCCAAGTATCAGGCAGTGTATAACCAGCAACTAAAGCGTCAACCGCTTGGAAGCCAATGTTATACATACCAAAGAACATAGCTGGGAAAACAGCTAGCCATACTGTGATCATAATGCGTTTTAAATCGATGCTATCACGTACGTGAGTTTTACCTTTGTTTACTTGCCCGGGGGTAAATAAACCAGTAGCAACGGCTTCATATAATGCAAACCACTTCTCATGTTTGCCGCCTTTTTCAAATTGCGGCTCAATATCTTCAATAAACTTTTTCAAGCCCATGACTAACCTTCCTTCTCTATTGTGGTTAGGCAATCACGAAGATATACGCTGTAATCTGTTTTGCCAGGGCAAACAAATGTACAAAGCGCTAAATCTTCTTCGTCTAGCTCCAAAACACCAAGTTTCTGCGCTGTATCAGTATCACCCGCAACTAAATCACGCAACAACATGGTAGGTAAAATATCTAATGGCATAACACGTTCAAAGTTACCAATAGGTACCATGGCACGTTCACTACCATTGGTAGTGGTTGTCATATTGAATAATTTCTTAGGGAAGAAATGAGACATATAAGCGCGCGTTACTGAGAATTTATTAGGACCAGGATACATATACCCCATAAATTCTTTATCACGACCTTCTAGAATCAGACAGATTTGAACATGATAACGCCCTAAATAACCGTGTACGGCTGCTGCAGTTGACCCCATTAACAATGAGCCAGAAACCACACGTAATTCACCGTCAATCGCTTCACCAGCAGTTAACTCAGCGGTACTTGCACCTAAAACAGTGCGTACTAAGCGTGGATTTTTTGCGGCAGGACCAGCAAGAGAAATAACACGCGTGTTATCTAATTCTCCCGAGGTGAAAAATTTACCATAGGCAATAACATCTTGATAACCAATATGCCAAACAAATTTTTCTGCACTAACAGGCTTTAAAAAGTGAATGTGAGTGCCAACTAAACCTGCAGGATGCTTACCTGCAAATTCATTTACTTGCGCAGTACTCGTAACAGGAATATTTGCACCTGGCGCTTTATTCACGAATATTTCACCGTCAGTTAAACGAGATAAAATAGTCAAACCATTTTTAAACGCTTCAGCTTGCTCACCAATAACAACTTCGGGATCAGCAGCAAGCGGATTAGTATCCATTGCGCTAATAAAAATTGCCATTGGTGTTGAGTCTACCGCAGGTATTTTACTAAATGGTCGAGTTCTTAATGCAGTCCACAAACCAGAGTCAATCAAGTTATTTACCACAATTTCACGTGATACCGTTGCTAACTGGTCGGCAGGGAAATGGGAAAATGTGACTTGCTCATTACTGTCTTTATCAACATCAATAACAACAGATTGCAAAACACGCTTTTCACCACGGTTAATTTCTTTAACAACACCGGCAGCTTGAGCTGTGAATTTAACGCCAGGATTCTTTTTATCTTCAAAAATCACCTGACCTTTTTTAACACGATCACCCACTTTAACAAACATGGTTGGTCGCATACCCACAAACTCTTCACCTAATGTTGCAACAGTTTTGATGGAAGGACCATCTTGGATTACCTGCTGTGGTATTCCTTTAACTGGAACATCTAAGCCTTCTTTTATTGTAATCATAAACACTTGCACTACTTTTGATGGGAGTAAAAAACCAATGACTTATCATCTTTAATAATTGGCATAACCCAAATAACAAAAATATTTAAGTAATTGATTTCAGTGTATTTCAGCAAAGAACTTATTTTTTCAAATGAAAAAATAAGACCCACTGATTCTAAGTTAAATTTTCTGGCGCGAATATTACCACAAACAACCATACTGATTCTACGTTGATTAACAAATTTTCATGACAAATTATACTATAGTTGTAGTTCATACCCTAAAATGGTGCAAAAGCTTGTTTTTAATGATTTATCAATTAAAAAAATGACACATTATGTGACAAATATCACCTAAAACACATATAAGCTTTTGTTTATATTAAAAAATAAACTTCAAGTAAGCTTTGCACCTAAAAAGATATTTCCACACATTTTATAAGGTTATTTTCTCTTAATGGAAAATAACTTAACCAATTTGCTACTATTCTCAACCTGTTAAATATAAAAAACCGACATAACATCGGTTTTAATAAGTACATAAGTTTTTAATACGTTAACTTAAGTTATTAATTGCAACTTCAGGACTAACATCAGCATCATAATCAACACCTTCAACGCCAAATCCAAACAATTTTAAAAACTCATTATGGTAGCCAACATAGTCAGTCAATTCGTCAATTGTGTCTGTTTCTACCGTATTCCAAATATCTGTTACACGTTGCTGTACACTATCTTCTAATTCTTTATAGTTTTGACGGAAACGTCCTTGTTCATCTAGACGAGGAGTATCACTATAAATATTTTCTTTAAACAAATTAGCAATTTGCTCAATGCAGCCTTCATAGGTACCATCAGCTTTCATCACTTTAAACATGGCTGAAATATAAAGCGGCATAATAGGAATAGCCGAACTTGCTTGTGTTACTACGGCATTGAGTGAAGTAACGCGTGCTTGACCATTAATGCTAGCAGTTGCACTATTAATAGCAGAGGCTGCTCGGTCTAAATCTTCTTTTGCTTTACCTATAGTCGCTTTTCCATAAATTGGCCATGTTAGTTCTTTACCTATGTAGGTATAAGCAACCGTTTTAACACCTTGCGCTAAAACATCAGCTTCTTTTAGCGCATTTAGCCATAATTCCCAGTCAGCACCACCCATAACATCAATAGTACCTTGAATTTCGGCTTCATTGGCCGCCTCAACAGAAACAGAATCAATTATACGTTTAGAGGTATTCAAATTTCTTGTAGTTACACTTTCACCAATGGGTTTTAACGTAGAAGAATAAACTTCCCCCGTGTCAGGATCCGTTCTACGTGGAGAGGCTAGCGAATAGATAACCAAATCTATTTTTCCCATATCTGTTTTTATAGTTTCAATTGCTTGCGCTTTAATTGCATGTGAAAAAGCATCACCATTGATATTTTTTGAATAAATACCTGCTTCATCTGCCGCTTTTTGAAAAGCGGCCGTATTATACCAACCAGCTGAGGCTGTTTTCTTGTCAGTAGGTGGTTTTTCAAAGAAAATACCTAATGTACTCGCACTATGACCAAAGGCTGCCGTTATACGTGAAGCTAAGCCATAACCAGTAGAAGCACCAATAACTAATACGTTTTTTGGCCCTTTTTTACTGGCCCCTTGTGCTTTTACATAAGCAATTTGTTCATTTACATGGGCTTCACAACCTACAGGATGAGCATTAGTACATATAAAACCACGAATTTTTGGCTTGATTACCATAAGAAAACCTTTTGAATAACTTTATAAATAATATAAATTTTCGCTATTGTACCTTGCTAACAAATTAAAGAGGTACGAGCAGTTAAGAAATAAATGAGCGTGTAGTTTGCGTAACTATTTTCCGCCACCAGCACATTTGGGAGATTCAGGAGTGTTATTTGCGTAAAATTCGTGCCACTCTTTTTCGGTATATGTGTGCATGGCTAAGGCATGAATTTTTCCAGACAACTCTTCTGAAAGTACTGAATTTACTGCGCGATGACGTTTGATCAAACGCTCACCCTCAAAGTTTTTTGATACAATTGTTACTTTAAAATGTGATTCGCTACCTGGCGGCACATTATGATTATTACTTTCGTTAATAACATCCAGATGCAACGGGGAAAAGGCAGCACGTAATTTTTTTTCTATGACAGTAGCTATAGACATTATTTTCTCAGTAATAAGGGTTATTAACAGTTCATTTTAATAACTTTTATGGGGCCGAAGCAATAGTTAAACAAGTATAATTTTGAAGTCACACAGGGATATGGCACAATAACGCATCTTTACCCACTGCCCCTAGACTATTTTTATAATGTTAAGCCCCTTTTTTATAGATGAAAAACAGTTAACCCTTGTTCGCTTCCCTATAGCACAAGTTAACCGAAGTTTGCAGGCTTGGGATGCTGCAGACGAATACTTACTTAATCATATAAAAACTGAACAGTTAGTTTCAAAGCAAACTCGAATCGCTATTTTCAATGATGCCTTTGGTGCACTAACCACCCATTTTTGTCTTCCTGAAGTATTGAACAATGCAGTTGACGCATCAAAAAAGAAACCAACTGTTTATTGCATAAATGATTCATACATTAGCAGCCAGGGTATTGCTTATAATATTACGCATAATCAACTTGCTCATGACAATATCACCCAATTAAATTGCTTAGATAGTTTTCCAGAAAATATTAACCTTATCCTTTATAAAATTCCAAAAAGTAAGTCATTACTTATAGAGCAATTAATACAAATTCAAAAGAATACAAAAGAAAACACTGTTTTTATTGCCGCTGATCGAGCAAAAGAAATTCATAGTTCAACGCTTAAACTATTTGAAAAATATTTAGGCACCACCACCACGTCATTAGCCGTAAAAAAAGCCCGTTTAGTTTTTTGCCGGCTTAATCCTCAACTGTGCCATCAGTCACCTTTTCCTACGGTTTGGTCATTGCCAAATAAAGCATTAAAGCGTGACTTTTCTATAAGTAACCATGCAAATGTTTATTCCCGAGAGAAGCTAGATATTGGCGCTCGGTATTTTATTGATAACTTACCTGATATTAAAGATGATTGCGAAGTAATTGACTTAGGCTGCGGTAATGGCGTTGTCGGTTTAAGTATATTAGCTAAACAACCAACAGCGCACGTACAATTTTTTGATGAATCACATATGGCAATTACCTCAGCACAAATGAATATTAGCGCTAATTTGCCCGATTTAATCGCACAGTGTCAGTTTCATTTAAATGACTGTTTAACGGGTGTAGGAAGTAACAGTGTTGATTTAATCTTATGTAACCCCCCTTTTCATCAACAAACGGCGACAACTGATCATATTGCTTGGCAAATGTTTAAAGATAGTCATAGAGTATTGAAAAAAGGTGGGGAATTGCGCATTATTGGCAACAGGCAATTAGCGTACCACATCAAGTTAAAACGTATTTTTGGCAACGAAAGACTTATTGCCAGCAATGATAAATTTGTTACGCAATCGGCAATTAAATAATAGCCAGTTCACCGTTAATGATAACTAGCAGTATTAACATTTGTTAAAATATACTAAAGCGATTTTACTTATGAAATTCAATTCTTTTTATCTAAAAACCATCGTATTTACTACAGTGTTTATGGCAATGATGACACTAAACGGCTGTGCCAATATACCAAATCATGTCATTATAGCGCCAGACATAGCCACTCCCCGCTCTGTTGCATTCAACAAAGAAACTCAATTCAATGTGGTTGATATGCGCACAGCGCATCATATTGTGCAAATAATGCGTAAAGGTGAAGCAGCAACTCTTATTTCAGCTCAAAACAGGCTAGAAGACACAATAAAAAATAGCTTAAGAAAACACTGGCAAGCACAAGGTTTAGTCATTAACGACAATGCGATTAACGCAATTGATATATCAATAGAAAAAGCAATTATCAGTGTTAATCAAGAAATGATGAAATATACCGCACAAACAGAAATTGTAATAAAAGTTACCGTTTATAACGGCACACAAACACTAGTCAATACTTTTACAAATAGAGGTAATAGTGATGGGCCTTTACAAGCTGATGTTGCTGTATTAGAACGTAACTTTAACCAACGTTTAACCAATTTACTGCAACAAATTTTAGCGAACAAAAAAATAAGTCATGCGCTAAAGTAAGCTTCATTTCATAAAAAATTGTGAGACAAATTCAATGAAAAATTTATTCAACATAATAGTCACTGGCATACTATTGCTAAAACTAACACTTATAAGTGCTTCAGCATTCGCTAACAATATTGCTATTGATCCAACTAATATTTACCCTAAAGTAAAATTAGAAACATCACTCGGTATCATTATTGTTGAACTTGATCGCGTTAAAGCCCCTATTACAGTTGATAATTTTTTAACCTATGTAGTCACAGGTGAATACAACAATACTATTTTTCATCGCATTGTTGAAGATTTTATTGTGCAAGGCGGTGGCTATGATGTCGATTTTGTACCTAAAAAAACCAATGGAGATATTGTAAACGAATCAGGAAATGGATTAAAAAATGAAATAGGCACTATTGCTATGGCCAAAGAAAATCGGCCTCACACAGCAAATAGGCAATTCTTTTTTAATATCAATGACAATACCAATTTAGATCCAGGAAAACGTTGGGGTTATACCGTGTTTGGCTCAATTGTTGAGGGGGATGACGTACTTGAAGCCATCGCAAATATTAAAACAGACTACAATGAAGCGCTAGGGTGGGAAAATGTTCCGCTGGAGCCTGTAATACTAATTAAAGCAACCCTTTTACCAGCACAGTAAGCCATCATGAAACAAAATTTAAACATGAAAAACCAACACATTCTAATGCTTGTGCTAAATATTTTAGTTATAAAATAAAAATGATATATAGTCATTTCTTACAGTTTCATTACAAAATATGTGGTTATTATTTTGACAAAAAGGTATTTATCAACGATACCTATAGTATACGTAGTATGCGTTAATCATTAAGGCTTGTAATTTTTTACATAAATAATAAAGTTGATTAAGCACACAAGTACAAAATCACTCTAAACGTATCAATTTATTTTTCATTACATTATTTAAAGGCAAGGAGGCTGACGGGGAGCCTGCATGGTAGTTGAGCAGTTTATCGATAATAAAGTAGTACAGATGGCAGCTTATGTTAACGCGGTTATTGACGAAACACTTCATTACACTGAATTAGATAGTTTTATTTCAGATACTATGAGCGAATGGACTTTACTGAAAGTGATGGATGAAACCCCCAGTAGTGCCCAAGAACGTGTTTTTTGGCATTTAATTCATGAGGTCAGTTTACATGGTGCTCAAGCATTAAAGAACGATTTGTTTTTTAAAAGTGAGATGACCACATGCCTTGATTTTTTCAACGGTGTTGGAAGTTACCCTATTGATTGTATAGGTTGGCGTCCCATTCCTTAAACTGGCTGGTGCGTTATATTCAAAACTAATAAATAGACTTCTGCTTAGCTCAACTCTCTGATAAGCTTATTAAATCATTTAATACCAACGTAATTCTATTATTGTCCAATTAATGGACAAAATTTGATGAAACAGGTATACGTACCGTAATAATTAATGTCAACACCTTCGTTTAAACAAGCCATTTTGAACAAGCGCATGCTAATTTGTATTTTTACAGGTTTTAGCTCGGGCTTACCCTTATTTGTTCTTTACCAATTGGTGCCTGGTTGGCTGCGTGATCAAGGGGTCAGCTTGGCAGAAATTGGCTTGTTTTCATTAATTGGCATACCTTATGTTTGGAAATTCATATGGTCTCCTTTGATGGACAGATATTCGTTGGGTGGGTTAGGTAGAAGACGTAGCTGGATGCTAGCCACTCAAGTATTACTACTTTTTTCAATTGCGGCTTTTGGCTGGGTTAACCCTGTTGCAAATATTTGGTCTGTTGCTTACTTAGCCGCAGCTGTTGCTTTTTTTAGTGCTAGTCAAGACATTGTATTAGACGCCTATAGGCGTGAATTACTACCTGACAATGAACTTGGGCTTGGTAATTCGATACACGTACAAGCATACCGTTTGTCGGGTTTGGTACCAGGATCGTTAGCTTTTATTCTTGCTGACCACATTAGTTGGCAATCTGTCTTTATGGTAGTAGCTGCCTTTATGATATGTGGGGTTTTATTAACATTGTTTATAAAAGAGCTAGATACTGAGCAGCATGCTCCTAAGTCATTAAGAGAAGCTGTTATACTCCCCTTTAAAGATTTTGTTCAAAGTAATGGCTTAAAATCGGCCTGTTACACTCTTGCTTTTTTAATACTCTATAAGTTGGGAGATAACATGGCTACGGCCCTACAAACTCCCTTTTTTATTGATATGGGGTTTAGTAAAACGGAAATAGGCGTCATTGCAAAAACAGCATCTTTAGTCGCCATGACTATTGGCATTATTGTTGGTGGTATTGTAATGATTAAGCTAAGTATAAACAGGGCGCTATGGCTGTTTGGCTTTGTGCAAATTGCCAGTATTCTTGGTTTTGCTGCGCTTGCTGAAATTGGCCATAATAACGTTGCTTTAGCCATGGCAATGGGGTTTGAATATTTAGGTGTGGGTTTAGGTACGGCTGCTTTTACTGCTTTTATAGCAAGAACAACAAACCCTGCATTTGCCGCAACACAAATAGCACTTTTTACAGCATTAGCGGTATTACCTAGAACATTTGCAAATGCTACTACAGGCTTTATTGTTGAACAAATAGGTTGGACACAATTTTACTTTTTATGCACGGGGTTAGCTATTCCGGGTATGCTAATGTTATTTAAAGTGGCTCCTTGGCATGATGCCACAACAAATACAAACGCGAATACACCTTCGCCTGAAAATGAGCGAGAATAGACTTTCACCTACACAGGACAATACTATGATCAAACTTTTCTTTTTACTTCCCATTCTTATGTGCTCTGTTTGGTGGTGGTACCTTAATAATCATGGCTATAGCGTAAAAGAAGGAATAAAAGGGTTCATTTATATTTTAATATTTAATGCTATCATTATACTTTTTTTCACCGTAATGATTTATGTTACTCGATGATCTCTAACCTAAGTATTCATACGCTGAACAAAAGCCGTTGCAAAACGCCGTGCTGCTTTCTCATCCATATTAAAATATAACGAAGGCTCGATCAGTTCAGCTTCCATTAAAGCAAACGTTTCACGACTGTCTTCAAACATTGCTTCATTATTAAAACGAACAAAATCAAGGCGAGCATACAAAGGCATTTCTCCTGTTAAACGGGTAATAGCAGACAAGGTAGCCTCGGCTTGTGCTAATAAGTCTTTTGCAGGTGTAATCGTTTGTAAACGCCCACCATGCTCTTCTTGTACCCTAAAGTCACCTTGTTTAGGGGTTTTCAAAATTGCATGACTATAGCCACCATCAAAGTAAAACAATGAAAACTCGCCTTCATCAATAACACTGCTTATAAATGGTTGAACCATAAATTCAGTTGTTGAAAATACGGCCTCTAACTGACTAGAAAACTGCTCAGCTGTGTCTTTTCTCAACCAAAAGGTGTTATCAGCATTAGCACTTATTCTTGGCTTAATAACCAATTGTTGGCATTTAAAATAGTCAAAAAATTCATTAATTTTGTTACTTGAAAAATTTTTATGCCATAAGGTAGGTACAATATCTACAGCTTGTTCAGCAAGCGACTTTAAGTATATTTTATCGATGTTCCAACGTACTGATGTCAACGAGTTTTGCAATCTTGCACCTGAATCGTCAATTTCTTTCAGCACAGAAAGAAACGCATTAGCATCGTCTTGATAATCCCAAGGGCTTCGAATAATTACAGCATCAAATTGTTGCCAATTTACCTTTTCACGATGCCACGATACAAGTTGTGTTTTCCAACCTAATTGCGCTAATGGTTCATCAAGTAAATGATCATAACATTCAAAATCAGACAAGTTATTCATGGTTAAAATAGCGCAATTTTTCATTACTAATTATTCTCGTATACAATATAATTAAAATTATTTTAGCAAATAGTTTTAATTATATTAAGTAATTATCATTAAGATGTTTTATGATTTAGCCATTCTGTTTATTAAGTGATACTTTTTATGCTTGTTGTTGATGAAAATGTTTTAAACGATATTAGCAAAGGTTTTGCAGTTCCAGCGCAACCTAAACTGCTGTTAGACCTATTAAAGTTAATGGCTGAGCCATACCCTGATATTAATGCTATTGCCGATTGCATTAGTAAAGATATTGCCGTTAGTGCTGCCATATTAAAAGCAGTCAACTCACCTTTATATGGCTTAGACAGAACCATAACCGACATTAAAATGTCTGTAAATTACATTGGCCTTTATGGTGTAGTGATGTTGGTAACAGGAAGCCTGATCAAAAAAAGTTTTGATCCTAAAACTTGCAGTATTGACCTTGAACTATTTTGGGCTGTAACAACCGATGTGTCAAACGCGGTTATTGCTATTGGTAAACAATTTAAGCAAAATATTGCAATGGATATGCTATCTAGTCTAGGCTTATTTCATGGTTGTGGTATTCCAGTAATGGCAATGAAGTATAGCAATTACCAAGACGTTATTGACCAACTAAGACTAACCCCTGATTTATCATTAATAGAGTTAGAAGAACAACACTACCATGCAAACCATGCTATTGTCGGTTATTATGTTGCAAGTTCATGGCGTTTGCCTAAAGATGTTTGCCAAATAATATTGCAACATCATGAAAGAGATTATTTAAATAAACTTGATGGTTCGCTAGAGCAAGATTTGTTTTCCATATTAAAACTAGCAGAACATATTATTTCATTAAAGTACCTAGAAGCGCCTTCTCCTGATTGGGCATATATTGAAGAACAAGCACTGTCTGTTTTAGCTATAAAAAAAGAAGATCTCAACGACATTATTAATCAAATTACTGCGTCATTATAATTTAAAAAACTATTGATATTAAAGTTTATTATTAATTATTAATAAACCGAGCCCATGAAAGTAGTAATATTCTGAAATCCTCAAGACCACAAGCCGTACATTCATTTTCATCATAATGAATGTGATCTGTTGTTAACATTTCAGACAAAGGCTCAACACTAGTTAAGCTTGCATTGGTTAGTATTTCAACATCATCTCGACTTATAACTACAGAATATTCATGCCCAGGAATAACAACTTCATTTTGCTGACCTTTATCAACACTATCTATCGCAGTTAATAACTCGGTCAATTTAACACTGTTATTACCAAGCTCAACCTCAAGCCATGGCCCCATGACTTCATGTTCAAGAGAAAAACGTGCTTTTGCCTCACCTGTTGTTGCATCATGTATAAATTCGTATTCCATAAGGATACCACTTCAATTAGCCTATCAGTCTCAATACTTAGTGTAGCAAAAATAAAGCCTTTTACTGTGTAAATCAGTGAATAACTTGCAAACTATTCATTCGTCGAAGAATTAATTTTATCTAATATTGAAAAATACAAACGTCTCGTTTTAACCATCAACATTAACAGCCAAGAAAACTCAATAATAAGTAACAAAGAAAGCAACCAATACACACTAGGAAACATAATAGTTATTAGTAACACCACTCCTGTTACAACGTGCAAATAAAAGAGCCACTGCCCATGTTTTTTGTCTAAAAACTCATGCATATGAGGAAGAAATTGCATGGCAGAGAAATTGGTTAGGCATTGCTGCTGTAAGTGGGTATAACTTAAAAAGGGTAATATTTTTAACAGCATCCCTTGAATAACGGCAACAAGATAAAAATAAATAAAAACAACTGCTATCAAAACGACCTTATTCTGAACAACTTTTTCTGGTAAATAGGCTTCAGGAAAAAAATAAAAAAGATTTAAAACGATTAATGAAATTGCAGCCAATTGCCAATAACGAATAGTATTGTCAGATATTTTGCGTTTTCGTTTTGACATAATAAACAATAAACTTATTGAAAATACACCGTGAATCAACATAATAGCGATGAAAATCATTGACGGTTGAAAAACAAATAGAACCAAAAACACAAATAATACAGTTGGTAAATAACCACTAATGAATTTAGGAAAACTAGGAGCAACATGAAACATAGGAATAACCTGAAAGCTGACCGACATTATCATCAAACTCCCCCACCCCACTAATCCTAAAATAGCATGAGTATTGGTAATGGATTTTCCTGCAAAATTTGAACTCAAACTAGACAGTTCTATCGCGGTAGGCAGCGACAAATTAAGCATGAACACGCCCAATAAAGCAACAATCAATAGCGCAATAATAGCGAAACGAAAACCAAGAATAGAGCCACCTTGGCTTAGTTTTTTCAATAAGACTAACGCAACAGAAGTAATATAAACACCTACCCCCAACACCAATAACAATAATGTAACCACCGTTAGTGTTGTGCTTGGCCAGATAAAATTTATGATTAAACACAAAGTACCCAATACTAAAGCAGTATGACAAATCAAGGTGATTTGCCTAGGTTTTGCAATACCAACACCGCCAATAACTGGCAATAATTGTAATAATGCTCCCATCATCACCATAGTGATAAAACCTAGAGTAAATCCATGAGTAAGCGCCAGCATACTTGGCTGCCATCGACTTAAAAATAATGTTTCTCCCGAAACAAGTATTAATAATGCACAAGCAATAACAAACAGTGGTGCAGTGAGAAAAAAACGAAAAGGTAGTTCAATAGGGGGTAATGCGTTAAAGGATAAGCCATGAAGATTCATCAATAGTCATCTTTCTCTAAACAGTTTTGTGCTAACAATTGATTAAATAATGGTTCTGCAATTTGATGATAAATATACAAGGTTATAGCGTCTTGAGTGTGTACTACACAATAATATGAAAAGCCTGCATCAGCTAGCTTTTCATACAGCGGAAAAGGTTGTTTTCTATGTTTAACCAACAAACATTGTTGCACGGTCAATACTGATAACTGTTTCAAAATCACAGTCATTGGTTCAGGTGGTGCTAACTCACTGACATCTACAGTAATAAATTGTAAACTTTGCTTAATCACTTACGTTATATCAACTGGCTTGAAATTGTTCAATAAGTTGCTCTCCATCGGCCAAGTTTTGAGCCATCATAGGATAAAGCATCATTTCTTCTTTCATATTATGCTGTTGCATCATCACCATCAGTGTTTCACTCAATCCTAAATAGTCATCTTTTCCATTGGCAGCCAAAGCATTAGTTAAATCTTCCACTAATGCTCGCATTTGTTGATGTTCCATTCGCATAACTTGAGTTGGACCTGAAGTCATCCCTGTTTCCTGTTCAAATTTAGGAAATAGTACGTCTTCTTCTTGGCTAAAATGTTTGGCTAACTCATCAGTAAAGCATTGCCACTTACTTGAAGCCAATGACCAGTCACCTTTTGCAACCGCAGCTTCTGCTTCAGTAAAAAAATCATCACACTCACGGTGTTTATTAGTCATAAATTCAGGGATTGAGGTCATGGTAAAAATCCTGTTAAAAATTAGCGTACAATCAACTCATTAAGTTGTTTGCTTAGATTCCAACATTTTACCCAATGCACTAATAAATACCTTGACCTGTAATAATAAAATAGAAAACTCTACCGAAACAAGTACCAAGCCACACGTGGTCAATTATATTATACCCTGTTTACTGACTAGGCATTTACTGGCTAGCTTTCACCCCTAACAATTCTCGAATAGACTGTGTTATTTCTTCAATACGATCAGCCGATACGGGCGCAATAAAAATAGTATCATCACCTGCTAATGTACCTAAAATTCCCGCTGAATCCCCCATACTGTCAAGCATTCTAGAAATCAACGGTGCCCCACCAATCCCCGTTTTAAGTATAATTTGCATACCGTTATGTTTAACACTTAATACCACTGACTCTATTGAATGTTTTGACTTTGGTACGGCTAATTCATCTGGCAAAATATAAATCATTTCATTATTAGCGTTGCGAGTTTTAACTGCCCCTAACTTAGATAACAAACGAGATATTTTAGCTTGCGACATATTTTCAAAGCCTTGAGCCGACAGCGCTTGTGCAAGCTGCCCTTGCGAACCATAACACTGCCCTTTTAATAATCGCTTAAAAGCATGCACCAAATTTGATTCATTTTGTTTTCTAAGTGTGGTCATTTTAATGCTGTCTCACAATACAAGTGAAATGTATAAGTACTCAATTTAAGTACAATAATAATGCCGCTATTCTACACTAAAAAAACCTAATTAGCATAGCTTGCTTGACTGTATAAATAGACTAAAGCAAACTGTTGACGTTAACACAAATATAACATGACAATAACAATTGAGATTTCTTATTATGAACAAAGTTGCTTTATCATTAATCGCCATAAGCTTCACTTTAACAGCTAATACTGCATTAGCTGATGAAGGTATGTGGCAACCCAATCAATTGCCAACTATTACTAAACAATTAACCAAAGCAGGTTTAGCATTAAATCCAAATGACTTAACTGATTTAACTGGTTTTCCGATGGGGGCAATCGTTAGTTTAGGTGGTTGTACTGCCTCATTTGTTTCAGATCAGGGGTTAGTAGCCACTAATCACCATTGTGTTTATGGTTCTGTGCAATACAACTCTACTGCAGACAACAATTTACTTAAAAATGGTTTTCTAGCCAAATCATTTAAAGAAGAATTACCTGCAACACCAGGCAGTCGCATTTATGTTACAGAAGAAATAAACGAAGTAACTGACTTAGTGAACACTGGATTAACAGAAAAAATGTCAGGAACTGATCGTTATAAAGTGATTGACAAAAACTCTAAGACTCTCGTCGCTGAGTGTGAAAATGATGATAGGTATCGCTGTAGCGTTGTTAATTTTCATGGTGGCTTAGAGTACTATTTATTCAAACAATTGACGATTCGTGACGTTCGCTTAGTGCATGCGCCAGCAAGTAGTATTGGTAAATACGGCGGAGATATTGATAATTGGATGTGGCCACGACATACAGGTGATTACGGATTTTACCGCGCCTATGTCAATAAAGATGGTCAACCTGCCGATTACAGTGATGATAACGTTCCCTATCAACCTAAACACCATTTAAAGGTCAATAAAAACGGTGTAGATGAAGATGACTACATCATGGTACTAGGCTACCCAGGCAGAACAAATCGCTATAGAACCAACTATGAAGTTGAGAATCAATTTACTTGGGTATATCCTCAAGCAAAAGCTTATAGAGAAGAAATCATTAACCTTATTTATCAACATTCAGAAGAAGGTAGTGAAGCACGCATTAAATATGAAAGTACCCTTGCAGGTTTAGCTAATTACGCTAAAAATTATGGATCTATGATCCATAGCTATAACAAAGGAAGTTTTCAAAGCCGTAAGGAAGTCTTAGAAGCTAATTTAATAACATGGTTAAACAGCGACTCCCAACGTAAAGCCAAATATGGTGACCCATTAACGGGGTTAAACAAATTACTTAAAATGAACAATAGCCAACAGGCACGTGATTTAATTTTAGGTTATCTACGCTATAGTAAAATGTTATCTACTGCCAATCAATTGCACCGATTAGCTGTAGAAAAACAAAAACCAAACCTTGAACGAGAAAGTGGCTATCAAGATCGCGACATCGCTCGTTTTGAGCAAAATATGAAAGCCGTTGACCGTCGCTATGATGCTAATATAGATCAAGAAATCATTGTTGCTATGCTTACTCATTATGTTGCCTTACCTAAAACTGAACGTGTCAATTCAATTGATAAGTTTTTTGGTTTAAGTAAGAGCACGCCTGACAATTTCAGCGAGAAAAAGTTACGTAAACAGTTAAGCAAAATGTACAAAAAAACTAAACTTAATTCACAAGAACAACGTTTAGCTTGGATGGATAAAGACGTTAATGACTTTGAAAAGAGCAACGATCCCTTTATACAATTTGCCGTAAACACCTTCAAAGAACGTAAAGCAATTGAGGATAAATCCAAGGAGTTAGCTGGCAACATTCAAGCTTATCGTCCTAAATATATGCAAGCATTAATTGCTTATTTTAACGACAACAACTTACCTGTATATGCCGATGCCAACAGTACATTGCGTATTACTTATGGTAATGTTAAAGGTTATTCACCTCAAGACGGCTTAACCGCTACACCGTATACAACCTTAGAGGGAATTACCGCTAAGAACACAGGAATTTCGCCATTTAATGCACCTAAAAAGCAATTAGATCTCATTGCTAACAAACATTATGGCAAATATGTCAAAAAATCAATCGGTTCAGTACCTGTTAATTTCCTTGGCACCTTAGATATTACAGGTGGTAATTCAGGTTCGCCAACCCTCAATAATAAAGCTGAATTTGTCGGTTTAGTTTTCGATGGTGTATATGAAAGTATTATAGGTGATTGGGATTACGACCCTAAATTAAACCGCTCTATTCACGTTGATATTCGCTACATGCTTTGGGTAATGGAACATGTTGACGGTGCAACAAACTTAATTGAAGAAATGGATATTGTTGAGTAATTAAAGTTAAGTTAAAAGTATTTTCTGAAAAAAAATCCAGCAATTGCTGGATTTTTATTTTAATAGAAATAATTATTCTGTTAATTTTTGCCACTTAATAACGGCATCAGGCTGCCCATTTTTAGCCTTAATATATAAATTAAGTAATCGCATTTCATTACTTTGTTTTGATTCAACAGGATCAGCAAGCACTTCAATCAAAGAAATACCTGAGCATTGCTGAAATTCTAGAAAGCACGTTTTAAAATCACTCACTGTAAAACACGTTTTTGATTGCCCTTGATAGGCGGAAACCAAATGATGCACATTAAAACCTTCATCATTGCAATGATAAATATTGCCATCACCGCTTTTGCCTAAATGGAAAATATTATTACGCATATAAATTATAGTGACGTCAGACTTGTCTTTTAAAAAGTGAATCAATTCATTCAACTGAAAATGAAACCCACCATCACCAATAATAACCACTGCACGTTCTTGCTTATGTACTTCATTAGCCTGTTGTTCTTGTAATTTCTGTTCTTTTAATCGTTGAGCTACCACACGCGCATAAGGTAATGCGGTGCCCATAGCACCATACCAAGGATTTGTTAACCAAGAACGACCTAAGACAGAGCCTCTAACTTTTAAACTATAACTGGCAAAATATGAATTGCCTACTTCAGGTAAATATATCAAGGGCATTGTTTGTTGTGTTTGAATTTCATTTAACGCACCAGCAAGGTTGTTAAAGTCAATAAGATCATCTGAAGGGATTGGCAGACTGTTTTCCTGTGCAATTTCATAATCGAAGAAACTAATATTGCGAGTTAATAACTGTTCAAATACCTCAATTAAATCTTTTTCAAATCTATCGCCCCCTTTGAGTACGGTTTTATTAGCAAACGTTTCTACTTTGTGTGTACCTGTAGCAAAAGCAATATTACTGTCTTGTGCAATAATACTGGTTGCTACATCAATAATATAGTCAACTTCATTATCAATATACTCACGGCCTGCTGTTTGCGTGAATACCCCATTATATGAACCCAAGCATAATGCTGCATATTCATCAAACAAACCTTTGGCAAACCAAGACGTTGCATAAGGAATATTAAATTTACTTGTAAACTGAATAATCAACTGTTTGAGTTGATCGTTATGTTTAAGGCCATCGCCAATATAAATTAGTGGTTTTTTTGCTTGGTTAAGCTTACTCACAATAGCGTCAACAATCAGCCCACTTCCCATCAACATATTCCCATGTCGACAAATATTCATTCTATCTTTTGGTAGTTGAATTGGTTGGGTTTTGGCAAACACTTGATCACGTGGTACTTCAATAAATACGGGCTGTTTGTTTTTATATGCCTCCGCCACTAACTGATAAAAACGTTGACCCGCAAGGTTTGGATGACCAGCAAGTCGCTGTCCTTGCAACCTCTCTACACGTAAACCCAAGGCAGAAAAAGCTTTCAAGGCATTATCGTATTCTGCTTTCCATGAGGAGTTAGGATGAATAGTATGGTGAAGTGCCATCTGATTCACCTCGCTCTCTGCTGGCGCGCCTGAAATAAACACCACAGGCAAGCTCTCTGTTACTGCCAAAGCGGCAGCACTCGCGCAGGGTAAACTTCCAACCATGTAGGTTGTTAAACAAAAGCCCATACCATCAACTTCTGCTTGAGCACAGGCTGAAAATCCCGCATGCATTTCATTACTTGAAGGGCAAATATCAATTTTATCATCTAGTGCAGCAATAAGGTTCGCAGCAAAATCACCACCAACACCATAAATATGCTTACCACCAAAAAAGCTGATAACCTTTGCCATTGTCTCGCCTATAGTAGGCAGTTGATCATTATAAGCTTTACCAAAGTTCATTTCGTAAGACATTTTTCTCTCTTCAACGTGGTTCTAGTTCGTTACCAATCTAATAACCACAATACTTTAATCGGAGAAAAATTATTAAACGTGATCGAGATCATGTTTTGACATTATCACATCAAGACAACTTTGTTAGGGGTGTTAACCCATGTTTACAGTGATTGTAAAGTTGCTTAACGGTTATTACCTATGGGGAGATAGCTTCATAAAGCATATGAACTTGCATGCATTAATCCCCCTTTTCCATTCAGTGATGAGATGTAATGTAATAGCGGGAAAAGATTTCTTTATATAATTTTTCTCCCTGTATGTGCTCAAAGGCCTCATCATATCTTTTCGCAAAATTTGAATTGATAAATTTTTTATGCTTGGAAAATACAGAATATAATTTCATCGGTTCTTCTGGCAATGACATAATTCTAATTTTATCTAATACGTTAAGCTTAGCAGCAACATACCTCATATTCGTATCAATAGGTGAATAAGCCACATCAATGTGCCCCTTCATGAGCCTTTGAATGTTTCGCTCCCATGTATTGCTACCAAATATATCCGTGAAAACAATACCATCACTTTGCATAAAGGGAGAAGTAATTGCATCCTTTACATAACCAATAGATAAATTAGCAATATCATCAACAAATTCAACTTTAGTTAAAGTATGGTTCTTTAAAACAGCTATCACTGGCTGCATTGATACAAAGCTATTTCTAGGATAAGCAAAGGTTAGGTTTCTCGCTTCGGTAAAGCCAAGTAATGCCGCACCAGCTAGTCGTCCTGTTTTTACACCTTTAAGTACCCTAGCCAAGGGCATATTGACTAAATTAAACTCAAGACCCATTGCAGGACCAATATGTTTCATTAAAAATTCAGGTAAGGGACCAGCAGCATTTCCATTTACGTCATGATAAATATGTGGCCCTAAAACAAAGTAGCCTAGTGTTAAACTTTCAGCCTTTATTGAAGACACTTGTAACATGCAAAACAATATCAAAAACCTTGCCATCTGCCCCCCATAACACAGTAAAATCACCTAGTTTCAGTATGAATGTTTTTATTAATTTAGCAATATTTATTTCTAACACTTTAGTGTTTTCTCATCTAAATCAATAACTTTGAATTACCTATGGTCTTTATGGGTAAAAACTTTAGGCTAACTGATATATAACTAACGTACAGCAAAAAAAAGTTAATGACGTACATAGCGAGAACAAAAAACTTTTACACTTTCTCACAAATATCGACAGTTTTTGCACATTTGAGTTACTGATTTGAACATAAACAATACGCACAATATGGTCACTTTACGATAAACCTTGTTAAAGCAAGCAGATTAATAAAACAATGGAATAATTATGAAAGTTACAAAAGAAACCAATAACAAATTTTGTTTAAAAGCACTCAGCAGTGCAATCATATTCTGTTTATATAACACACCTTACACCGCCTATGCACAAACAGAGCAAGCAAATAAACAAACTGATTCATCGTCTGAAGTTATTCAAGTCTTTGGGAGACGAAACCAACCCAACAGTGAAATGGCAGAAGAAACAGAACAATTATTAAATGTTGCTGGTATAGGTAGCGATCCGCTTAGTGCAGTCTATAGTTTACCTGGCATTGTTTATGCTGGTGGTGACACAGGTTCGCCTGCTGTCAGAGGATCGTCACCTGATGATAATGCTTTTTATATTGATGATATACCGGCGAGTTATATTTTTCACTTGTTTGGTGACAGTGTTTTTAATGAAAACCTTATTCGTGACTTTAGTTTGAACCCCGCGGCATTTGGCAGCGAATATGGTAACGCAACAGGTGGCGTTTTTGACGTTAAACTCCGAGATCCTCGTCACCAAAATATTGAAACGACACTCGATTTAAGTATGCTAAAAAGTGGGGTTATGGTCGAAGGCTCTGCAACGGAAAACTCTGCTTTTTACTTATCTTACCGTCGTAGTCAAATTCACTTATTTTTACCTGAGGGGGAAGAAGATGAAGGTTACACCATTTTTAAAGCGCCTATTAGTGATGATTATCAAGCCAAATATCAATGGCTTATTGGAGATGCACATAAACTAACGTTTAGCGCGTCAGGTGCTAGCGATACAGGTGGTGTTAATATTTCTGAAAGCTCCGAACAAGGCCGAATTGATCCTGACAGCATAGGCGATTTAGCAATTACCACACGTTTTGATCAACAAAACATCTCGTGGCAATATTATGGTGACGACCACAAAATGATGCACTTGGTGGCTGGTCACAATATGGATAAAACCAAAGAGAAATTTGGACAAGGACAATTTGTTGATGTTGATGAAGAAAGCTATAACTTACGCTTTTTCTATCAGTTAGCTTGGTTAACAGACCATAAATTAGGCTTTGGTATTGATTACAGTAAAACCAATATAGAATATAGTTTTGATCTTATTCCTTACTTTTGCACAGACTTTGATAGTGATTGTCGTGAGCATAAAGGTGAACGCATTCAAGACAACACCTCACTTTCCTATCAAAACCTTGCAGTTTATTTAGATGAAACCTGGGACATTAATAACAATTGGCAATTAATTTTAGGTGTTCGCGGTGAGCGTAATGATTATACAGAACAAAGCTTTGTTCACCCAAGATTTACACTAAATTGGATAGCGAATGATAACTTAGTCATTAAAGCTAAAGCTGGCACTTACAGCCGTTTTCCTAATATTGATACCGCCTTGAAAAAGCTAGGTAATCCTAAAATAGCTTCCCCAAAGGCCACCCACTATTCTTTAGGGTTTGAATACAATGTAAATGACTTATGGTTTAGCTCTGTAGACATTTACCATAAATCATTGAGTGACTTGCCACGTTCAACCGATGAACTCACAATTAATGCAATAACAGGTGAAGATTTACATTACACTGCCGACACATCAGGCTCGGCTTACGGTGTTGAGTGGTTAGTACGACGTGAACGTCAAAATGGCTGGTTTGGATGGGCATCATTAAGTTGGTCAAAAAGCGATCGCACAGATGACTTAACCCAAATAACGAGCGATTATTACCTTGATACCCCATTGGTAGCCAATATTATCGCAAACTATGAATTAAACGAACGTTGGAATTTTGGTCTGCGCTTTACTTTACGTAGTGGCGCTAAATATACTCCCATAGTAGGTTTAAGAGACAACCCTGATTATGATGACCACTATGTCGCTAATTATGGTGAAGTCAATTCAAAAACGCTGCCCGTATATCACCGTTTAGATCTAGAAGCCAAATATACAACCACATACTGGGGCTATAATGCACAATGGACATTTGCCGTGATTAATGCTTTGGCGCAAGAAAACATCTCAGGTTACTACTATGAGCCAGAAGATAATGACAGTCCAACTGATTATAAAATTAGCGGTGAAGAAGATATTGGTATATTTCCATATATAGGTTTAAAAATGACATTTTAATTCATTCATGTCAGCTTAGTATAATGAATAAAGAAAAGGCAATCACAAGGTCGTGTCGTAATATTTACCAAGAAACTTTCTTACACTTTTATTGACAAAGGAACTTGCCATCTATGAGGAAAACGATAAGCTAATCGCATGCAAAAAATTATCATTCAATACTTTTTTATTCTGCTGACAATTACGACATTAAGTGCTTGTAGTACTACAGCATTTAATGACTTATTTCAAAACTATAATCAGCAAATGTATCAGGTAAAACAAGCCCAACAACAAGGCAATTTTCAGCAAGCGATTGACGTAATTAAACCTAGAAATAAAAATGATAATAGCTACATTTTATACCTACTAGAAAAAGCGCGTTTGGCTTTTTTGGCGGATGATACCACTCAAAGCCAAAACGATTTCGCAACAGCGTATGAACTCATACAACAAGCTCAACAAGGAGCAAAAATAGAATTAAGTAGAAGTGTCGAAAATGTAACAGCAGCTATTAGCAATGACAATAGCCTGCGTTATGATGTTGAATTATATGAACAAAGTCTATTGCATAGTTATCAAGCACTTAACTATTTAGCTCAAAATAATTTATCAGGCGCATTAGTGGAAGTACGTAGGGCTAACTTAGTGCAAGAGCAAGCCTTGGCCAACAATGTCAACAGTATTCATCAGTATCAAAAAGAAATGATGGATCAAGGTGTCAGCATTGATAATTTCAACAATCAGTTTCCAACAATGAATAATGCAATTGGCAATATTAAAAATGGGTTTCAAAACGCTTTCACCTTTTATTTGTCGGGTTTATTGTATGAAATGGCAGGCCAAAAAAATGATGCGTATATTGATTATAAAAAAGCGCTAGAAATTTACCCTGAGAATAGTTATGTGCAACAAGATGTATGGCGTTTGGCTAACACCTTAAAGATGAGTGATGATATTGCTTTATTGAATTCAAATTTAGCACAGACGATTACAGAAAATAAAAACATTAAAACACAAGCGCAAGGACAAGTGATGTTTATTGTTGAAAATGGCATTGTTGCCTCAAAACAAGAAATAGCTGTTAACCTGCCTATATATACGCGTCAAGGTAACATGCGCTTTTACAGTGTAGCCTTACCAAGTTATCAAAATTACTTAACAGAATACTCACCGTTAAGTTTAAATTTTCAAGGACAACACTATAAATCGGAAGAAATAGTACGTATACAATCATTAGCAGCTAAACAATTGAAAGACAAATTGCCAGAGATAATCACAAGACAAATAGTGCGTTTATTAGCAAAAGAAGAACTAAGGCAACAACTAGCACGCAATAATGGCGAACTAGGCAGTATTTTTGCCAGTATTTACAATATGGCAACCGAAAAAGCAGATACACGTAGCTGGAGTACCTTACCCGACAGTATTCATGTATTACGCTTAACTATGCCAATAGGAGAGCAGCAACTTATGCTGAAAATCAATGGTCAAAACCAACAAGTAAAAGTATCTGTTAAACCCAATAAAGTCACCTTAGTGAAACTAACGGCAATTGGCGCGTATAATCACTATCAAACTTATAACTTATGACCGACTATCTATATTTTATCGGCAACAATAGCTGCTATTTAGGAGATTTATTATGAACAAGAAACACTCGATTCTACTAGTATTATTAATTTCAGGTTTTTTTATTAGCGCGTGTAAAAATATCCCTCCTGTTACTTCAGGCATTGGTAGCAGTCAAATTACACCAGGCCAAAAATATAGCGAACATCTAAAAATAGACAATAAAAAACTCGCTTCAAGGCTTTACATCAGCGATATAAAATCACGAATTGCCAATGATTTTTTACAGTTAAATGCAACCCTTACCAGTCGTTATAAAAAGTCACTGCAACTACAATACCAATTTCAATGGTTTGATAACGCAGGTTTTGCCATTGAAGTAGGAAAAACACCTTGGCAACCACTTGAATTACACGGTATGCAAGCAGCAACTGTGCTTGGTTTAGCACCATCAACCAAAGCAACAACGTTTAGTATTTATGTTCGCGAAGTACCTGAAAAATTTTTTAAGTTTTAACAGACCTTATACATTAACAAGGAAAAAACAATGAAAAAACTCATTTTAGCAACCACTTTAAGTATCGCTATAGTCGCATTAAGCGGCTGTACCAATAAATCGGTAATCCGTTATGGTGATGCTGCCGCAGTAGAAACTACCAATATTAACTTTGGCTCAACTGATTTACAAAAAGTTGCCAATCAAATGACCGACTCTTTGTTATTATCACCCGTTGTTGGTACCTTAACCGCTAATACTCGCCCCATTTTATTTGTTGAGAGTATTAAGAACAAAACCAGCGAGCATATAGACACCGAATCTATTACCGACTCTATTTCAACCAAATTATTGCGGTCAGGTAAATTTCGCTTTGTTGATATGGGACGAGTAGCCGCAGCAAGAGAGCAGCTAGAATTCCAACAAAATAGCGGAATGGTAGATACAAATAAAGCCATAGCTTTTGGCCAACATGTTGGCGCACAATATATGTTGTATGGAAATTTAGCCAGTATTGTAAAGTCTAATAAAGATAAATCTGACGTCTATTACAAATTCACAATGCGCTTACTAGATTTAAAAAATGGCTTAGTTGAATGGGCTGACGAAACAGAAATACGTAAAACTAAAGACAAAGAATTTATTAGCTGGTAGGGCTTAAGAAATTGGAGGTATTATGAGAACGCTAACCCCAAATATATTGACTTTTTTGGCGTCATTGGCTTTATGTGTATTATTTTTTAACACAACAACTGCTTATGCGGACTACGATAGAAATAAAGCCGTGCCAGTTGAAAAAGTCCTATTCGGTGATGTTATTTCTGTACGCAACATTAACCACGAAGAGCTAATACATGATAGTGAAAATGGCTGGCATACCTTTGGCGGCGCTCTAATTGGGGGTGTTATTGGCAATCAATTTGGTGGCGGTAGTGGCAAAGATGTTACCACTATTTTAGGTGCTATTATTGGCAGTTCAATGGCTCAAAACCGTCATCAGCAGCCTAAAAAAATAACGCTTCGCTTAGTTGAATTAATGATTAAAATAGAGACTGGCGAGCAGTTTATGGTAATTCAGGATTTTGATAAAACAATGGTATTTCATCCTACAGATAAAGTCAGAATGATCTACCTTGCCAATAATACCGTGAGGATTGACAAACAACGTTAGCTTTATCTTACATTTTTTAAACACTTTTCAGCGCTATGAAATGAAAAGAATTTTATGAGAGTGTGGTAACATATCAACCTCTTTGTTACTCACTTTCTTGCTAGATTATGTTTCTCAACACTACAAATATGCTCAGTATAAAGCCTTACATCTTTCTTTTAGGGCTTTTTTACTTAACGCTAGCCAACACAAGCAATGCTAGCCAAGAAAATAATACCAGTGCTTCTGGCGCTAACACTCCTATTGTCAAAGACGATTTTCAATGGCAGTTCATGGTTGATCTTTCCCTAGTAGACTCTCAAACAATATTAACTGATGTAAAACAAACCGAACCTTGGGATTATTTTCAATTAGGTCTGTTACTAGACATTTCCTATAAAGGCTTTTTCTTACAAACTAACTCAAGACGCTCTTCTACTATAATAGGTGGTGGTGAATTAGGTTATCAAATTACTGTTCAAAAAGACTGGCAACTTGATGTCATTCTTAAAACTTATATTCAAGGTTATGAGCCTGACAGAATTATCAAAGATCAGAAACAAGACATTCCTCACTTAGCTGGACTAACTGATAGAGAGAGCACTACTGGTATCGCATTACGTTATTCACGCTTTTTTGAAAATTCTGTATTTTATGTCGACCTTGCTACCGTGCGAGCTATTGGCAATGATGAAAGCGATGACGCCAAAGGAATGATTATTGATAGTTTTTATAGCTATCTATTACCGTATCGCAACTGGGACATTTACCTTGGCACAGGGCTTACCTATTACGAGCAAGATATTGTTGATTATTATATTGGGGTAGATAAAAGTGAGGTGACTAGCCACCGCTCATTATACGAAGCTGATGGTGGTTTTAGAGGACAGTTAGAAGTGTACGCACAATATCCCCTATCTCAAAGCTGGTTTTTAAACACGAGCATCACGCAAAGCTTTTACAATAACAAAATAACGAAAAGCCCTTTAGTAGATAAAAGTCGATTAACCCAGTTAATGGTTGGAGTACTTTATGTATTCTAGCGTCAGCAAAGGAATTGTGCTGCTTTTTAATATATCCTTAATGACTTATATTCCCCTATTAACCGCAACAGAAAACCGAACGGTTACCGATGAAAGTCAATTAAGAATGCAACCTCAACAATGCGTAACATTACGTGAAGGACGAAATTGCTTTGCCACTATCAAAATACAATGGCAAAAAACATTGGCGCAGTCAGTGTGTCTTTATCAAGTGAATAAAAAACAGAGTGACCATAAACAACAATTAAAATGCTGGGCGAAAAGTCGCCAAGGACAAGCCAATATCGAGTTTGAATCAAGTGAAACCCTGATTTACCAACTACGTACTCAGCAAGGTGATCGCTTAATTGCACAAACCGAAGTTGTGGTGAGTTGGTTGCATAAAAACACAACAAGAAGACGTCACTGGCGCTTATTTTAATAATGATTGCAAAGGTAACAGTATGAGTACAATATTATTAGTTGAAGACGATATCAGTTTAGCCAATTGGGTTAGTGAATTTCTAACAGAACAAAATTTTACCGTTATTCATCTCGCACGGGGCGATCTTGTACTAGATAAAGTTAAAGTACAGAAGATAGATTTAGTCCTGCTTGATGTCATGTTACCTGGTTTAAATGGGGTTGAGGTGTGTCGTCTGATTCGCCAGCACTGTCAAGTACCTATTATTATGTTAACTGCCAGAGCCGATGAATATGATGAAGTAATAGGGCTTGAAGCAGGCGCAGACGATTATGTAATAAAACCGGTTAGACCAAGAGCTTTATTAGCAAGAATCACTCGGCAATTATCAAATCAACAGCATGAAGCCTCTGTAAGCAATATCATTACTTTTGGTGAACTTACGATTAATCAAGAAGCTAAACGTGTCACTTATTTTGGTCAAGAAATAGAATTGTCTTCAAGTTTATTTTCCTTTCTAACCTTTTTAGCCGAACACGCTGGTTGTGTGGTAGATAGAGACTCTGTTTTTAGAGCATTGAAAAAGCGCGAATATGATGGTTTAGACAGACGCTTCGACGTTATGCTGTCTAGTTTGCGAAAATTATTTAATGATGATCCTCAAAAACCTCAAAAATTTAAAACCGTATGGGGGAAAGGCTATTTATTTGTTGCTGATGCTTGGAATAATAATGATTTACCACGTTCTGACCATACTCAGGATAAAAACAAATAATGCGTGCACTTTATTTGAGTATTATTTTTACCGTACTTAGCTCACTTTTTTTAATCGGGTGGGGGTTAGATAAACTAGCAGAACATGCTGGTTCAGGGCAGCAAAATGAACAAGAAAACAATAATACACACATATACCGCCAATTAGCTCAAGGTTTAGCACAACAATTGAATAAACAAGAAGAGCGCCAACTGCCTGATACAGTAAACAATTTTCAGCATCAATACCAAATAAAAAGTCATTTGATTTTAAGTCAGGATATAGCTCTACCTAAAACCTTGTTAACACAGCTTACAGATAAAGGTGACTTGCTTTTAGCTTCACAGAATGACCGATATATATTGAAAAAACTTGACCAGCATCCAAGTTATTTATTACAGCTTAATTTTCCATTAGAAGTTGATGAAAACGACCCCTTCAACTTTTTATTAACGTTAGCGCTATACTTAAGCATTTGTTGTATCCTTATTTTATGGGTGTTTCCATTAAGTCGCCGATTATTTTTACTGAATAGTGCAGCCGCAAAAATTGGTGAAGGACAACTCAGTGTACGAATAAAACCAAGCCGATTTTCTTATATTAAAATGCTAGAAAACAGCTTTAATAATATGGCGAGTAAAATTGAAAAATTAGTAGCCGATAACAAAATTTTAGCCCGTAGCTTATCGCACGACATACGCACTCCGATTGCTTGCCTTCGTTTTGGCTTAGAGGCTGCTATAGAAAGCGATACTCTTGATAAAAAAAATAATTATCTTGCGCGAATGGATAGTGAATTAACTAATATGGAAGAAATGACCAGTGCATTTCTCGAATATGCTTCAATGGAACGACAAGTACTTCATCTAAAAAAACAAACCACAGACATTAACACACTAATCAACTCAGCCATCACTGACTGTGAAATGTTAGCACGCCAAAAACAAGTATCAGTTAAACTAGGTTCAACAAGTTCAAACATTTATTATTCGCTTGATTATCACTGGTGCTATCGCGCATTAATAAATTTAATTAGTAATGCTATTGGTTTTGCCAACACACAAGTTTTACTGAGCCTAAAATACAACGACAAAGCAGTAACCTTGACCATTGAAGACGACGGAAAAGGTATTGCAGACGATAAGCTTGATATTATTTTTACACCATTTGTAAAGCTTGAGGCAGAACGATCACGTGAACAAGGTCATTTTGGTTTAGGCTTAGCTATTTGTGTAAAAGTAATTGACTGGCATCAAGGCACCATCACTGCAAGCAAGAGTGAAAAATTGTCTGGCGCATGTTTTACCTTAACACTACCTATCAACCCCTAATCTTAGTCTAAACTGTTCACGAAACAATTTTTAACAGCTCGGAAAATGAACTTAATTGGTTCGACTCGAACGGTTCAAACTGCGCCACCGAAGTATATGAAAATGTTACTTGCGCTTCTTCATATACTTGTTTGCCAGTCAAAGTCAGCGCTACCAAACTAACTCTGGCATCACGAGGGTTGTCTTCTTTTACAACTAACCCAATTTTTTCCATAGGGTTTATAAGACGAGTAACGCCTGACGGGCTCAAACCAATTTGCTCAGCAAGATCACTACGCTGCATTTTCTGCGTTGCTGTGTTATATAACTGATTTAAAACAAGGTATTCCGTTAAACCAATACCATGCACAGATAATGCACGGCCCATTCGTTTTTGAATATTATTATGCAAACGAATAACATTGACCACTGACTCACTTTCTAACGCTTTGAACATATTTGACTCTATTGTGTAGTATTTGAGTAATCAAGTATAAATAAATTAGTTGTAATGTCAACTACATTACAAACATATTGCAATCATTAAGCAGCTCGTTATCTAAGTTGATGTGATGGTCTCCTCCCTTTAACAGGTATGATATTAAGTCTTCTGTGATAGTTTCGTGATAATTAAGTAATTAAACCGTGATAAGTTCGTGATTTTGTCACAACAACTCTCCTGCATACTTGCTCTTGAGTTTACAAATTACAATTAAAGAGAAGGTATACACTGTCATGAAAACAACCACTAAAAACATCACTACTCTGCTTAGCGCTAGCGTAATAGTTTTTGCTAGCTCAACCGTTACGGCACAAGATCTGTCCATTACCGTCACTAATTTAACCCAAGGATTACACTTTACCCCAGTGATTACAGCAGCACACGCGAGCGATAATCACATGTTTATGGTTGGCTCCGCCGCAACATCAGAGCTACAAATGATGGCTGAAGGCGGAGATATTTCAGGGTTAGTTAGCATATTATCTAACGCTGATGCCAATATTAGCGAAAATCCAGCAGCAGGTTTATTAGCTCCTGGTATGTCAACAACCTACGATTTAACGAATGACAGTGCCAATACACATTTATCAATGGCAGCAATGATATTACCTTCAAACGATGGCTTTGTGGGTTTAGATAGCTGGAAAATACCAACAGAGGTGGGTACTTACACTATTAATCTAAATGCATATGATGCTGGAACCGAAGCAAATAACGAACTGGTAAATGGCGGTGGTGTATTAGGTGTTTTAGGCATTCCTGCTGCACCTGGTGGTGATGCAGGTACAAATGGCACAGGTGTTACCGATACAGAAAGTAATACCATGATTCACATACACCGTGGCACGCTAGGTGATGATGCTGCGGATGGTGGTAAAAGTGATTTAAACAATAGTATTCACCGTTGGTTAAACCCTGTAGCTAAACTAACCATTACCATTCAATAAGGAGAAGAATATGTTGATCTTTTCTCTCAATAAAAAGCAAACACTTGCTAATACAATTAAAAAAAGTAAAACAGCTATCGCAACTAGCTTATTAGTAGTGTTAACAGCTTGCGGTAGTGACAATGATCCTGTTGTTGAAACACCACCGCCAGAGCCAATTGAATATAATTATTCGGTTACTGTCACTAACTTAACCTACGCCCAACCCCTATCACCACTTGCCGTTGTTTTGCACAATAACACTAAAATGTGGATGATTGGCGAGCCATCCACACCAGCATTAGAAAAATTAGCCGAGGGTGGTGATAATAGTAATTTTATTTCAGCTAGCAATGTGACTGCAGCTAGTTCAGGCGAAGGCGTTGTAATGCCCGGCTTAGCGAGCACAATTGAAATATCAACAACGGATAGAAATGCTACTTTTTTCACTGCTGCAACCATGTTGGTGAATACAAATGACGCTTTTACAGGTCTAACTGGTATAGATATATCAACAATGGCAATTGATGACGTTAAATCATGGAACTTAAATGTTTATGATGCAGGAACTGAAGCTAACAGTGAAGCAATGGGAACTATTCCTGGCCCAGCAGATGGCGGAACTGGCTTTGACGAAACACGCGACGATATCAATTTTGTTGCCATGCATTCTGGCGTTGTTAGCCAAGATGATGGTTTATCTAGCTCAATTTTAACTCAGGCACATCGTTTTGATAACCCTGCGATAAAATTAACTATCATACGAACAAAATAAAATGAACTTGGTCAGCGTTACCAAGTGCAATTACATTTGTTCATTTAGCTGGCCAAAAATATGAAAGATACCGTTTTAATTGTGGAAGATGAATTTGATATTGCTAATCTAATTCAGGTACATTTATCTGAATTAGATATACAAAGCGACATTTGCTGCCACGGACAGCAAGGATTAGAACAAGCACTAAAGCAAAGCTATCAATTGATCATACTGGATGTGATGTTACCAGGCATCAATGGACTAGATATTTGTCGTAAAATTCGTCAAGAAAAACCATTACAAGCTATTTTAATGCTGACATCTAAAACATCTGAAACCGATAGAATTCTTGGCCTTGAACTAGGGGCAGACGATTACATGACGAAACCTTTCAGCATTAGAGAAATGCAAGCAAGAGTTCGTAGTCAATTACGGCGAGTGCAGGCTTTTACTCAAAAAAATGAATCAAATAAAACTGAAGTCAGCCATCAAAATAATGAACAAGAAAAAACCAGTACATGTATAGGCAAATTATTGGTTGATCAACGTTATCATCAGGTAACGTATAAAGATAATGCTATTAATTTAACCTCAACTGAGTTTGAATTACTCGATTATTTATGTAAAAACCCTGATCAAGTATTTTCTCGCGCTCAATTACTTGATGGTGTGTGGGGATACAACCATAGTGGTTATGAGCATACAGTAAACTCTCATATAAACCGCTTACGAAATAAGTTAGAAGAAAACTGTGCAGAACCTCAAATAATTCAAACCGTGTGGGGGGTGGGCTACAAGCTAAATTCTGCTGGAGTATATTAGGACACGAACATTAACAATTCTACATTAATCAAGCATATAATTTAAAAGAGTTTTTCATGAAATTTTCACTTTACCAACGACTCGCATTTTCCGTATGCTTTACATTCATTATTATTGTTTCAATGCTTTTTTATTGGAGTAATTCGTTAGCTGAGCATTCAAAACTACAAGCTGAACAGAAATTACATAGTCAATTAGCCAAGCACTTAGCTCATGACAACCCCTTATTGCAAGATGGTGTATACGATAAAGCTGCTTTAAAAAACTTATTTCATACCTTGATGTTATTAGGCCCTGCTTTTGAGTTTTATTTTTTAGATCCCGCAGGAAATATTATTACTTATTCTGCTGATGCCAATAAAATAAAACGTAAAAAGGTAGAGTTAAGTCCACTCGTCAACTTAATATCGAATCCAGATGCTGTCCCCATTTTTGGTGATGATCCTCGTAACGTAGATAAACAAAAAATTTTTTCTGTAGCCCCTATTTATCGAGGCGATAATTTACAAGGTTACTTGTATGTCATTATTGGTGGCGAGGTTTATGACTCTATTTTTGACCAAGTTAAAAACAACAAACACTTACAACAGTATAGTACTTTATTCATTGGTTCTTTACTGCTTCTTTTACTTATTTTATTAACTGTTTTCCGCTACTTTACCGCACCAATAAAACAACTGGCTAATGAAATGACAGCAATCAATGCCGTAAAGTTTGACCAATCGAAAGTAGCATTAACACAATGGAAAAATCCAGAAAATAACGAAGTACATAAACTGGGTAATACCTTTAATGCCATGATTAAACAAATTAACCAACAGTTTTCTCAACTAACTGAGAATGACCGCATCAGAAGAGAATTACTCACTCACTTATCCCATGATTTACGCACCCCACTAGCCACTATGCAAGGTTATGTAGAAACCATGGTCATTAAAGGTGATAAATTAACAACAAGTGAACTGGCAGATTATATCGCAACAGTTCAACGCAATGGTATGCAGCTCAAGCGCCTAATTGATCAAATATTTGAATTAGCCCATTTAGAAGACGGTCAAGTAACCGTCAATTTAGAAACTTTTGCCATAGGCGAATTACTTCACGACATTATTGCCAAATTTTCAATGAAAGCTAAAGAGAAAAACATTTATCTACACTTAGACCCACAGCAATGTAAATTTATTGTTTATTCAGATATTGCTAAGCTTGAACGTATCATCACCAACTTATTAGAAAATGCGATAAGGCATACGAAAAAAGGCGGTGAGGTAGCCATTATCGTTAAACAACTAATCGATAAAATAAAAGTTTCCGTAACAGATAATGGTTCAGGGATCAGTAAAGAAGATATAGCCTACATTTTTGATGCTAGGTATCGCGCAAGTAATGCCATTGAAGATAAAACAACACATTCGGGCTTAGGCTTAGCCATTAGCCAAAAACTCAGTAAAATATTAAATTCAGAAATTTTTGTAGAGAGTAAGCTAGGACATGGCAGTAGTTTTTCATTATCTTTGCAATTAGTGAATACTTAATGAAAAAGATGAGGCAACCTAAAATGATTAATAACTTAAAAATCGTTATATATTTTAAGTGACTTATGTAAAAAAAGAACATACATATTGAACGTAAGTAAAGTATTGATTTAATATTAATTATACGTAAAATAAGGCGCATAAAAATAAGTCTTTGTAAGGTAAGTCATGGAAGCAACATTTACACAATTAAAGTCGTGCGCGCTATTCATCATTTTTAGTCTGGGTTTTATTATTGCAGGACAAACCTGGGCAAGAACCACCACACTTGATCACGAACAAGCCACATTAGTCAGTAAGTTTGCAAAATATGTTATCTGGCCTACCGAAGCCAGAAAACGTGAGTTTGTTATCGGTATTTACGACAATGTTGAAAAGTACAATTATTTTAGTAACTTTTTTGCTAATAAAGGCATTCGAGGCAAAGACATCATAGTACGTTTAGTCGCAAACACTAAAGAAGCTCAAGATGTCAATATTTTATATGTTCCCTCATTAAATCAAAATAAATTTATAAAGTTAGCAGACAAAATTAGTGGTTCACATGTGTTAATTGTATCTGAAGATAATAAATATAACCTTAATACCATGGTTGATATTTCATACAATAAAGACGACGCTAAAATCATTCTTAAAATTAATGATGAAAAAATTTCAGATGAACAACTAGTCATGCCTGATCTCGCTTACTTTTTAGATGATAAAACAAATGAAGAAATATTAACTATCAGCCCTACTGCTTTAAAAAAACAACGCTCAGAGCAACTTTTAGCCCTTAAAAATAATTTAGAGCAAGAAAAAAAGATACTTGAGAGCCAAGCAATGAAACAAAAAGCTTTACTGGATGAATTAACTAAAAAGCTTGAATTGGGTAAAGAAAATGCAGAAAGAAATAATTTAACATTGCAAAAAAGTGCTATCCGTTTAAAGCTGGCTGAACAAGAAAACAATCAAAAAAACCAAAGAATTGAATCCCAAGAAAAACAACTGCAACAGTTAAGAAAACAATTAGATACCCTACAGTTTCAGTTAGCTAACAACAAAGAAGAACCACAAATTTCTAAGCAAGAAAATACTGAAAAGCAGCCAGAAACAGCAGTTGAAGAACTAACTGAAAAACTTAAAAAACAAGAAGGCATTACAAAAAGCACCTTAATAAAATTATCCCATTTGACAAAAGAAAACAAGCTCCTTACTAGTTTCCAAATGTTATTTTATGTGTTTGTTTTTATCGCTGTTATGGCATTATTTATTGCTGTTAAGATGTGGAATAAGGCTAAAAGCTCCGCTTCACGCTCCTCTTCGCAAGTAGACAATAAAAACGATATTTTACTACCTATCAGAGAGAGCCAATTAATAAAATCAGAAAATCTTGCTGCCTTTGGCTACATCGCAACAGATATTACTTTTGCTGTCAGTGTATCTTTAGATGATTACATCATCGAGCTTGAGTCTAGCGGTGATACGAAAAATATAACTAAAATCAAACCTATTGTCACCTTGCTAGACAATTTTAACCACATTGCAGCAGATCAAGATGATACCGACATTCAAAATTTTGATGTAATCGCTTATATGCAAAAAATGATGATGTTATATGATTTTGAATTTAGCCAAAGTGATGTTGTTTATCACTATTCGGGTGAAAAAACATTAATGATAAAGTCAGTCCCAAGCTTTATTGCATTAGCGCTATTAAATCTTATTAACAACTCTTTAAAACATGGTTTTAATAATAAAGGTCACGGCAAGATAACATTGAAAGTTGAAAATGGTGCCCAAAGTGGCGCTAAAATAACCTATTCAGATGATGGCAAAGGAATGGATAAAACTACTTTGAAACAAGTTTTTACGCCATTTTTTACTACTCGTAAAGATCGTGGTTATGTAGGTGTTGGTATGAGCACAACATATGACTTAATCAAAAATAAATTAGCAGGCGATATTCAAATAGAAAGCCAAGTAGGTAAAGGCACAGCAGTGACTATTACCTTACCTTAACTATCATTTAAGTGAGGGGGAATAAAGCTATCTCTCCGCTTAAATTGATCATTTTTTTGACCTAATACTGATTTTGTGCAGTCAAGGCTAGAATATTCTCTTGTGCGTTAACTAACAGTGGATTAACCACTTTACGATGCTTAACCGCATCTTCTAACCTAATATGACACATTGTACTATGCTGCTCGGCAATCATAATATTTTTCTTACCTGCAATAATAGCTTGCACGGCAGCAACGCCCATTTTTGTTGCCAATAATCTATCTTTAGGTACAGGTGAACCACCACGTTGAGTATGTCCTAGTACACATGCGGTGCAATCAATATTTGCTTTTTGTTTTAACTCACTGGCTAATTTCATTGCGCCACCGGGCCATAAGTTCTCTGCAATCACAATAATATAACTGCTATGACGATTTTCTTGTGCTGTTTTGATTTCATCTGCTAATTGTTGAAGTTTTGCTTGTTTGTTATCGACCGAGAAATTTTCAAAAGAGAGCACTTGCTCCGCACCACAAGCTATTCCAACATTAAAGGTGATATGTCCACTATGTCGACCCATTAATTCTACAATAAAAATACGTTCAAACGCATCTGCCGTATCTCTTATTTTATCAATTGCTTCAATACCAGTATTAACTGCTGTGGCAAAACCGATAGTAAAGTCTGTACCGTCAAGATCATTGTCAATGGTGCCTGGAATACCAATGAGCTGCCCATACCAATAGTTTTTCAAATTAAGTAAACCATTAAAAGAGCCATCCCCGCCAATGACTATTAAAGCTTCAACCTTTTTATCAACTAGCGTTTTTGCTGCTTGCTGCAAGCCTTTTTCGTACAACATATCAGGACAACGAGCACTTTTCAAAATAGTCCCGCCACGTTGAATTATATTATTTACATCAGCTAAAGTTAATAACTTTGCTTGATCGATATGCTCAATACAAACAAGGCCATTAAAACCATGATAAAATCCAAGAACTTCAATATGATAATGATGGGCCGCAAGCACTACAGAGCGAATAGCGGCATTCATTCCTGGTGCATCACCACCACTGGTTAAAATAGCAATACGCCTAATTTCTACCATGTTAGTATTCCATTTATTCGCGTTGGGTTTTCAGGGAAGGTTGACATTATTGAAAAAAAATGACGTTACCACAATCAATTTATAGCATCGGTCTATAATTATATTACTTGATAATAAAATATTGTGATAATCAGTTGATTAAGTAATTTAGGTCTGCCAACTTGCATCAGGCTTCCAGTTATTAATCCATGCAGGAATATCAACTGCTGGCATGGGCCGAGCAATGCCATAACCTTGCGCTAACTCACACCCTAAAGCTAATAATGCGGTGCCGTGTTCAATCGTTTCAACTCCTTCTGCAATAACCTCACGTTTAAAAGATTTGGCTAAGCCAATAACCCCTTCAACAATAGCCAAATCATCTTTATCTATTAACATGTCTCGTACAAAGCTTTGGTCTATTTTTATTAATTTAGCGGGTAATCTTCTGAGGTAAGTTAAAGATGAATAACCAGTACCAAAGTCATCTAAGGCAAATTTCACCCCCAATGCCAAACACGCATTCATAATTTTTGATACATGTTTTACATCATCCAAGGCTGTGGTTTCTAATACTTCTAACTCTAAAGACTGCGTAGGAACATTTGGGTGTGCTGCGAGTAATGCCGTTAACTTTTGTGTAAAGTCAGGTTGCTCTAATTGTACTGCAGCAATATTTACGCTGGTACTAACAGGGAGCTTAAGTCCTGCTTCTTGCCATAGCCTAATTTGCGTCAATACGGTATCAATAACCCACTCACCCAGCTCTATCATCATAATATTATTTTCAATAACAGGCAAAAAATCTACAGGGTTGAGTACCCCTTGTTCTGGATGTTGCCAACGGAGCAACGCTTCTACACCTGTTACCATACCAGTTCTCATATTAACCTTAGGTTGATAATACAGAACAAACTCCTTATTATCCAAAGCATTACGTATAGAAACAAGACTTTCATGTTGCACTTTAATGGCATCATCTTGAACAATATCAAACAAATGATAACGGTTCTTGCCCGACTCTTTCGCTACGTACATTGCTTGGTCAGCATGGCGCATTAGTTGATCAGCATCCACACTGTCTTGTGGGTAAATAGTTACACCAATACTCGCTGACACATTAATAACCACATTACCTAATGTAACAGGCTCAGAAGCTGCCAGTAATAAACGCTCTAATACTGGTTCGCAATCTTCAACTTTGTCTAAGTCTGTCAGCACAGCAACAAGTTCATCACCACCAAATCGAGCAAGGGTATCACCATCACGTAATGCTTTTTTCATACGCACTGATAACGCAATTAACAACTCATCACCAACATCATGTCCATAGGAATCATTGACGTATTTAAATCCATCTAAATCTAAGAATACAACAGCAAGTGAGCATTTATGGCGATTACATTGAACCATGGCTTGGTTTAGTCGATCAGCAAGTAATGTGCGATTAGGTAAACTAGTAAGTGTATCAAAATGGGCTATACTTTCTAGTTTAGCTTGGTGTTCTTTTATTAGCGTAATATCATTACCTAAAGCCACGTAATGTGTAATGACACCGTTCTCATCTAAAACGGCACTAATCGCTTTCATCTCAGCAAATATCTCACCATTTTTTCGTCGATTCCAAATTTCACCATACCAATGACCTTCCTGCAACATAGCCTGCCACATTTCGGCATAAAATTCAGGTGTTTGCTTACCTGATTTAAGAATACGGGGAGTTTGTCCTATTGCTTCTTCGCGCTCATAACCAGTTACCGTGGTAAAAGTATCATTTACATCAATAATAACGCCGCTAGTGTCTGTAATAGTTATACTTTCACGCGCGTGAGTAAAAACACTGGCCGCAAGTTTGAATTTTTCTTCAGCATGCTTTCGATTAGTAATATCGGTATGTGTACCACTCATACGAAGTGGTTTACCATTATTATCACGCTTCATTACGTTAGCTTGATCAAGCACCCATCGATAATTCCCATCCTTAGTCAACATGCGGTATTCCAAACTATGAGATTTTGAACGCCCTTCTAGTACATCATTAATTGATTGCCATGCTTTTTCTCTATCTTCTGGGTGCACAAAATCTGACCACTGACTAGTAGAGTGTTGTATTTCTTCGTAGGTATAGCCAAGTATCGTTGCCCAGCGTTCATTTCTTTCCACCTTACCTGTCACTATATCCCAATCCCAAAAACCTAATTCAGCGCCTGCCAATACTAGTTGCATTTGTTCACGACTTGCCTTTAAGGCTATCGTATCTCGGCTTTTCTCAATGGCAATACTTGCCAAACTAACGGTTTGTTCTATAAAAGCTAAATCGGCTTGGGTTGGATAATTAACCTCTCTATGATAAATAGCAAAAGTGCCTAACACATTTCCCTGAGTTGAGCGAATAGGCTCTGACCAGCATGAACCTAAATTTGCTTTCTTTGCTAACGCTTTATAAGGAGCCCAATAAGGGTGGGTTTGTATATCTTCAACAATAACTCGTTCATTGGTATATGCCGCGGTACCACAAGAGCCAACGCCATCACCAATCTCTATTCCGTTAATTGCATTAATATAAAAAATGGGAAGACTTGGTGCTGCTCCATTCAATAAATATTTACCCGTCTCATCAAGCACTAAAATACTACATAACATGGAAGGGTTTTCTTCTTCAACCCCTTGCACAATAGCTTGAAGAATTACTGGCAACAGTTCATCACTAGCAATAAGTTCTAAAACGTAAGATCGATTATGTTCACGTAATTCAACTTTTTTGCGAGCAGTAATATCTTGAACACACGACCACGTATAAATCTCATTGTCTGAACCTACAACTCGTACGCCATTCAATAGCACAGGAACTAAGTGACCCTCTTTATGAATATATTCCTTTTCATAGGGTCCATAACAACCTTTTTCTATTAATGATTTAAGTTGAATGCTTTCTTGTTCCTTATAATGACGTGGCGTTAGATCCCAAAAAGTAAGGTTATTAGCTTCCTCTTCGTTATAACCGATAATATCTAAATAAGCTTGATTAACTTCTAACAATTTACCGTTTTTATCATTAAGTGCCATGCCAACAAGGGCAGTTTCAAACATGGCACGATACTTATCTTTACTTTCGCGTAACAATGACTTTACTGTATTCTTTTTTCCGTTGACTTCTTTTCTTAAACTGTATACCCAGCAAAAAAGTAGTATCAATATAACTGATAAAACAATGATGTAGTTCATCAAACGTTAATTCTCCCTTATTACTTGAGACGTAAATAAAAGCACTGAGGTTAATAAAATTGAATATTTTTTTGATTCATTGGGAAATTAATGAGTTTCAATAAGGTAAGTTTAGCAGATTTATTAGTTTAAGTTTGATTTTGATCGCCAAAAAACACTGTTACAGCCAGTGTATTTCAGCCTATTTATTGATTTTTAGTGGGAGAAATCACATTAAAATCCATCAATAAAAATATACTAATATGATATATCATATTGATGAACAGTAAAATTTAGACAAATAAAAATATATAAATTAGCTGTATTCACGAGACAAAAACTCATCATTTAACAAAAAATCACACTTTATTAGCGCATGAACTTTTTGAAAAATGACGAATATTTTTATTTACGAATAACTAACCGAAATAGGAATAGTAAGCACTTTGCGCCCTTGATGTTTTAGCCAAAAATATATTCCAGCAAAACACAAAAATACAGCAGCTATTGAAATACTTGCCATTAACGGAGCAACAAAAAAGTTACCTACTTGAAAGCACAAGGTTGCCATTAAATAAGCAAGTAAAAAGCTCCATATAGCAGCGAATCCAGCCCAACGACTACCTACTTCATTTTTTATCGCTCCCATTGCAGCAACACATGGTGTGTACAATAAAATGAAAAGTAAATAACTAAATGCCCCTAACTGACCTACAAATGCAGCTTGCATGACTTGATAGGTACTTAATTCAACATGCTGTTCTTCGGCAACAGTAGCTAAATCACTTAAATCGCCAACATCAATACCAAGGGGATCATCTGGAGCAATACCGAGTAAATTCTCTTTTATACTGGCTGTTGCTTCATGCCAACTATCAACTATTGAAGGCTCACTTTGATCGTCAGTATTTTTAGGTGAGTACAAACTATTGAAAGTGGCAACGAGCACTTCTTTAGCAAAAATACCCGTAATAATACCCACGCCTGCTTGCCAGTTTTCTTCTTTAATACCCATAGGCGCTAAAATTGGCATAACAACTTGTGCGCTTCGGCTCAAAATTGATTTTTCACTGTCTTGATGACCAAAGCTACCATCAGTACCAATTGAGTTTAAGAAGTTAAGTAAACACACCACAATCACAATTGTTTTACCAGCACCTGTTACAAAACCATAAGTACGTTGCCATACACGTTTACTGATTGCTTTTAGGTGCGGTATTTCATATGGCGGCAATTCCATAATATTAAGAGAGCTTGTGCCAGATAACACCGTTTTTTTCAATAAAAAGCCAGTAAAAATAGCAGCAGCAATACCAATTAAATACAAAAGGAATACTAGATTCTGACCACTATCTGGAAAAAATGCAGCAGCAAATAATGCATAAACAGGCAAACGAGCACCACAGGACATAAATGGCGACATCATAATAGTGGTTATACGCTCTCTTTCACTATCAAGTACTCTAGCAGACATAACCGCAGGTACCGTACAACCAAATCCCACAATTAAGGGGACAAATGCCTTGCCAGGCAAACCAATTTTTTGCATGACATTATCAACCACAAAGGCTGCACGCGCTAAATAACCTGAGTTTTCAAGTAAAGATAAACCAATAAATAAACAAGCAATAACAGGTATAAATGTCGCAACGGTTTGTATACCACTGCCGACACCTTCAATGATAGTTAAAATCCACTGGGGTAAGCCCAAAGGTTCAAGAAAATGCAACGGATATGAGACAAATATAGCGCCACTTAAAATATCAAAAAAATCAATAAAGGCACTGCCCACATTTATTGCAAACATAAAGAGTAGATACATCATGCCTAAAAATACGGGTACACCAATAATAGGGTGCAACACAATATTATCTAATGAGTCTGAAAGACGTGCGCCCCCACCAGAGGTACTTACACGGCCAATAATGTCTGCTACATAATTTTGTCTTGCTTGAATGGCTGACAGGCCTTCAGCTTTCTGTTCAATGTTGGTAACATTCGATTGTTTATTCAAATCACACGTTAAAATTGTTTTTTCTATTAAGGCTAATGATTTTTTATCTTGTGCACTGGTCGCAACAACAGGGCATCCCAATTCTTCGCTGAGCTTATTCGTATCAACCCATTGATGTGTTTTTCTATCAACTTTATTCAGCACGATAATCATCGGCACACCCAACTCAAGCAATTGCGTAGTAAGGTAAAGCTGACGGCTTATTTGACTAATATCAATAACGTTAATCAAACAATCTATATTATTATTTTGTATAAATTGCTGAGAAATAGTGAGATCCTGACCTTGTTCCCCGCGCTGGGTTAGTGAACTTAACCCTGGTAAATCCGAAAGAAAGGCATCAACTTGGCCTAACTTAAACGGTGACTTTTTAGCCGACACAGTAACACCAGAGAAATTACCAACATTTTGTTTACGCCCATTTTTTTGACGTGATGTTAATAAATTAAATAAGGTACTTTTGCCCGAGTTAGCAAAACCAACCAACGCATAATGTGAACCTTTAGCGGGGATAACGGCTTCTGTACACACAGGGGAATTTGAACAACAACTCATGAAAAAAACTCATATAAAAAATATTTAAGGTGGCTTCGGTTAGTCTTTATAGATATGTAAGCCATAGGGCAAATTCAAATTAACTAGTAGTAACTTGAATTTGCTCAGCCACAGAGCGCTGTAGACTTATTTTTGTATTATGAAGTCGATAAGCTAACGGACCATTAAAGGGAGCTTTATGAGCTAAAGCCACTTCTGTACGCAAACAAAAGCCTTGCTCTAATAAAAGTGCCGACAAAGTTTCATCAAGTGGTAAGGCACTTATTTTTACAACTTGATTTTTTGCTACATCAACTAAGGTCATTTTTTCACCTTATTTACCTTTACTTTAGTTACCATAGTTTTTTATTTATAAATAAAAAACTATTAAACACCTAATCAAATATTCTCAAAGCCTGTTCTGAGTCGTACCATATATTGGTGTAATTCAATAAATGTATTTTTAAGTACAGTTAATGAAGTATGCTCAAACAACAAACAAAAACCCTTAATGAGAATTACTATTGTTATCATTCTACGCTTAAATGATACAATGCACAATCAAAACAAAGCTTGTTTGTATTATAATTGACATTAATCAAGAAACATTGATGCAACCCATTAAAATACGATTAAGTGCTCACTCTGTTGTTATAAAGAGCCCTCATTAGGCATTACCTCTTCATTTGCTGATAAATCATCCACAGATTTTTCGTCAGAAATTATATTAGGAGCTTCAATTTCAATTTGATCTACACGTTGCAGCCCGCGCGGAAGTTTATTACCTCGACGTCCTCTTTCTCCACGGTAATGATCAATATCCATTGCTTTTAAGGTAAGTTTACGGCGACCTGCATGTAGGGTTATTGAAGCCCCCTCTGGTACAATGGCAAGTAAGGTGACATATTCTTCTCGAGATTTAGCTCTTGCTGAAGGTATATTAATAATTTTGTTACCCTTACCTTTACTCAGTACAGGTAAGTTTTTCACAGGAAAAACTAACATTCGCCCTTCTGTAGTAATAGCAAGACATGCATCAGTATCAATATATTCAATCAATTGCGGTGTTAATATTTTTGCAGATTGCGGTAGAGAAATCAGTGCCTTACCATTTTTATTCCGACTAATCATATCACTAAAAGAAGTAACAAAACCATAACCCGCGTCACTCACAAGTAGGTATTTCATGTCGTCGTTTGCCATGACACAATGAACAAAATTTTCACCTGCGGCTAAATTAAAACGCCCTGTTAACGGCTCGCCTTGACTTCTTGCTGTTGGCAACGTATGAGCATCTGTCGTAAATGCTCGCCCTGATGAATCAATAAAAGCGACAGGACTATTACTTCGTCCTTTGGCTGAACAAAGATAGCTATCACCAGCTTTATAGCTTAATGTTGTTGCATCAATATCATGCCCTTTAGCACACCGTGCCCAACCTTTATCTGATACAACAACTGTAACAGGTTCACTTGGCACAAGATCTTTTTCAGTTAACGCTTTAGATTCACTACGCTCTACTAATTTAGAGCGTCGATCATCACCATATTCTTTAGCTGCGGCGAGGATTTCTTTTTTCATTAGCGTATTCATGCGTGCTTTTGAATTAAGAATTTTTTCTAAATAGTCTTGTTCTTCACGCAATTCATCTTGCTCTGCGCGAATTTTTATTTCTTCTAATTTAGCTAATTGTCTTAACTTAATCTCTAATATGGCATGCGCTTGAATTTCAGATAAATTAAAACGCGACATTAATTCTATTTTAGGATCATCATAATTACGGATAATCTCAATAACTTCATCAATGTTCAAATAAGCTATTAATAAACCGTCTAAAATGTGCAAGCGTGCCAATACTTTATCTAGTCTATATTGCAAGCGTCGACGCACTGTTTCTCTGCGATATTCAAGCCATTCTGATAGAATTTCCTGTAAATTTTTAACTGCAGGTCGATTATCTAAGCCAATCATATTGATATTAACGCGATAACTTTTTTCTAAATCAGTACTAGCAAATAAATGTTGCATCAATTGTTCAGTATCAACACGGTTTGAACGCGGAACAATAACCAAACGTACTGGATTTTCATGATCTGACTCATCACGAAGATCAATAACCATTGGCAATTTTTTAGCAGTCATTTGTCCAGCAATTTGCTCTAATATTTTTCCTCCTGATGCTTGATGAGGTAAAGCAGTAATAACAATTTCACCATGCTCTAGTTCATAAACAGCACGCATCTTTATACTACCACGCCCCGTTTGATATATTTTTTCAATATCACTTTTTGATGTTATAATTTCAGCGTCTGTGGGGTAATCAGGGCCTTTAACATACGTTAGTAAGTCAGCAACTTTCGCTTTAGGCTCTTCAATTAAATGCACACATGCATCAGCAATTTCACGTACATTATGAGGTGGAATGTCAGTAGCCATGCCCACCGCAATCCCCGTAATACCGTTTAGTAAAATATGAGGTAAACGCGCCGGAAGCGTTTTTGGCTCTTTCATTGTGCCATCAAAGTTTGGCACCCAATCAACCGTACCTTGTCCTAATTCGGCAAGTAATATTTCACTAAAACGTGACAGGCGCGATTCAGTATAACGCATGGCTGCAAATGATTTAGGATCGTCTGGTGCGCCCCAGTTACCTTGACCATCAACCAAAGGGTAGCGATAGGAAAAAGGTTGTGCCATTAATACCATTGCTTCATAACAAGCACTGTCACCATGAGGATGAAACTTACCTAATACATCACCAACTGTACGCGCAGACTTTTTGTATTTGGCTGCTGCTGACAAACCAAGCTCAGACATAGCATAAATAATACGACGCTGTACTGGCTTTAAACCGTCACCAATATGTGGCAAGGCTCGATCCATAATTACGTACATAGAGTAATTTAAATAAGCTTCTTCAGTAAAGCGTCTTAGGGGAACCTGCTCTACCCCGTCTGGACTATATTCGAGCACATCAGACATGCAATGGTTTTCCTGTTATCATAAACATTAATATTGCAATTATAACTGCAATCAATTTTTCTTAGTTGAAAGTGATAAATACGACTATAAATAGCTACATAAACACAGCTTATCTGATTTTTATAGCCAAGTGAATGCAAAAAATTAGCGGTGACGCCTTTCTTGATCTTCAACAATACTTTCGTAACTCACTACTTGATTTCGTCCTTGTGCTTTGGCTTGGTACATTGCCAAATCAGCCGCATGTAAAATATCATCAAACGCTGCGTTAGTGTTTTTAATATTGGCGACACCTAAACTTAACGTTATTGTTCTTTTTACACCAAGCTTATTAAAATTATATTGTGCTATTTTTTCTAACACTCGTACTGCTATTGCTTTCGCATGGTCAAGGTCAGAACTGGGTAAAATAGCGACAAATTGCTCCCCGCCTAAACGAGCTAAAACATCACGAGAACGCATTGTTTCACTGACAAGCTCGGCTATTTTCTTTAATACTGCATCACCAACTGAATGACCGAAATCCTCATTTATTAATTTAAAAAAATCAATATCGAAAAGCAAAACACTTAATTCAAGTTGCTCTTCTTTCGCTTTTTTTACTAATTTATTACCTTCTTTAAATAACCCCGTTCGATTTAATAGCGCTGTTAAACTGTCAGTTTTACTGAGTAGTAGTAATTTCTTTCTTACTTTAAACTGGCGTAGAAACAATAAAAAAAACAATAAAATAGTAGAAAAAATTAACATAATTTTTCTCTGTAAATCTTGTTGTTCTTTTTTTACCGCATTAAGGTGTAATGCTTTTAATTTATTTTGGTTAGCAAGCAATTCATTTTCTTGGTTTTTATTTGCCACTTCATATTTATCAGTTAATTTTTCAATAGCATATTCACGTTTTGTATCACTATAATCATTATAATGATCAACAAAAGACTTCTTGTTTTGATATGCATTTTTATAATCTTTTAGTGCGGTATAGCTTGTAGCTAACACCAAATAAGCCTCTGAAAAAATAGGTAAATTTAATTGTTTTTCAGCAATGTACTCTGTTAATGGTTTAGCTTGTTCAATAAGTGTGATAACCATTTCATGCTGATTTTCATCCTGTTTTATTTTTGCTTGTGCTAACACTATTAAGTACTGTTCTGCATAATTATAAATAGAGGTGTCAGACGCTAACTCTTCTACTATATTATGAGCTTTATTGGGTGCAGTTGTTGCAAGTTCTACTAAAGTTATTATTTCTGAACGAAGTGTAAATTCATTCACTTGAGTCAGGGTATTCTTCGCTTCTTTGTCAACAGATGCTGCTACTGAAGCATAACAAATTAAACTCATAAACAAAAAAGCTGGTATCACAAGCAATTTAACCATTAAATACACACCTGATCTCTACCTTGAGCTTTAGCTTGGTGCAATAAATCATCCGCTTTATGAATTAGCATACCTAAATCCCCCCCTCCTTCACTGACAATATCAATACTGTTAGCAACACCAATATTAATATTGATATGAAATAATGCTTGTGATGTATGATTATTGGCCCAGTCATACACTTCAACTGACTTTCTAAACTTTTCAGCGATCATTTTTGCATTAGCAAAAGATGTATGAGGTAAAAAGACTATAATATCTTCTCCGCCAAAACGCCCTAAAACATCGGTTTTTCGCAAACACTCCTTACCCAATTCCACTACTTTTTTCAACACAAGATCTCCTTCTCTGTGTCCAAACTGTTCATTTATTTTTTTTAAAGAATCAATATCAATCATCAAAACACTAAAATCATTATTTTTTGACTTAGCTCGCTCAAATAGTTTCCTTCCCTTTCTCATAACCTCTTTGCGGTTAGCGATACCCGTTAATTCATCCAACTTAGAGGCTTTATATAATTTATGCTGGCCTTGTACTAACTTAACCAATAACCAAGCAAAGAATAAAGCAACTACTGCAATGTACAGTAAATATAATTTTTGCTGTTCTTGCTTTTTTTCCGCTTCTAATAAAGATATTTCTTGTAACATTTGTTTATTTTTTAATACTTTTTTCTGTAAGTCTGCCTCTTTAGCCTCTAGTGCTAAGCGTACTTCAGCAACAGATTGCATATGTTTCTCATCACGTAACACACGGGTTAATGATAATCGCTGATTTTGTAGTTCATATGCTTGTTGATAATACCCTTGCTTAAAATAAATCTCAGACTTTAGATCTATAAGGTTAATATGACCTTGCTTTTTTATATGTCCTAACGGGGGATGTGCAGCTAGAATATTTTCTACTTTAGCAATACTGTCTAAAGCTTCATCAAAACGTTCTAATTCAGACAGAACAAAAGCCTCATCACTATAATATTGACGTTCAATATCATATTGTTCAATATCAGCTAAATATTGCTTAGATAATAGTAAATATTGATAACTGGCTTCTGGGTTAATCTCTTTTTTCTTAAGGTGAGCCCACGACAACCCCGAATAAGTGCTGTACATTATTTGGTTGAGAGCAAATTCATCCGTTTCTTTAGATTCTTCAATAACTGTTTTAAACGCTTTAATCGCATCGTCATATTGTTTTTCAGATAAGTAATTTAGCGCAATATTAACTAATGAAGTTAAAGATAAAACTGTTTTGTTCGCATTTTTATAGTGTTGATAAGACTGTTGGTAATATACCATTGCTTGTTTATTTCTATCCAAATAGGCATATAAAATGCCTAACTCTGAGTTTACTGAACCTTTAAGTTTTTCATCGGTAGTTTGTTTAGCAATATTGTAAGCATCATTTAAAACAATTAATGAGTTTTCATAACGATCTGTTAAATAATAAATAGCCCCTAAATTTATTAACCCTCGGGCAATCAGTACATTATCATGCAACGATTTAGCTAACTCTAACCCGCTTTCATAATCTTTAGTTGCTAGCTCTATTTCACCAATACTTTCATTAGCAAAACCACGGTTATAAAGTAATTCAGAAATCAGTAAACTAGGGCTTGAAAGGTTCAAGGTTAGCGACAATCCTTCTGTCGTCGCTTGCTTCGCCAAATGAAATTGACCTTGCAATATATAAATGTCGGTTAATAAATCTAGATACGTTATTTTTTGCTTTAATGATAAATCATTAAAGCGATCACCATATTGTTTTAATTGAAGTTGCGCTAATGGCGTATCGCTATCTACTAGTTTTTCAATACTTACAATCGCTTCTTCAAAGCCGTCAATACCTTCTTCATTTTGAATTGCAGCAATAACGCTCATTTGAGTGACTAATAAAAAACAAAAGAATATAAGAAAGTTTTTTGCAAACAATTTAACAAGCAATGCTGATTACCTAAAAACATTAAGATAAAACTAGTATAAAGCCATTATCAAAGAAAGCTAGCAAGAACAATTAATTCACTTTTACCGAAGTACTATGTTGAATACACCATATAACGATAAAAACTACTTTGTACTACTACATATTAATTAACTTTAGATATTCACCAGCTTCTCTAATTCCCTCAGACTCTGCTTTTTGAAGCCATATTTTAGCTGCTTCAGGATCAGATTTTGTTCCTTTCCCTTCATAAAGTGCAGTGCCATAGTGATACCGTGCCAAGCTAGAATAACCCGCTTCATCATTTAATAAAGCCCCCTTTTTCATTAAACTCGTAGCATATGAAGAATTTTTATCTACCCCTACACCACCCAATTCATAAAGTTCCGCAAGCCAAATCATTGAATACACATCGTTCCACCGTTCAATACAGTCTTCAAATATTTGAATCGCGGCTTGGTGATCACCAGTTTTAGTGGCTACATAACCATACATGCATTTAATGCGTTTATTAGAGTCGATGTACGCGATATAACTAAGTTCATTGGCTTTTATTGTCACTGATAACAACAAAGTAGCACATAGACATAAGCTGATAATACTTTTCATTCATATCCTACTTATTTTTCATCTATTTAGAAATGACGTTCATTTATCAATAATATTAAATGATCGTTGTTTTCTGATTATTTTGGCTTATTACAATATCACTATACGAACAACGACCAGCGCCACGCATAAATACAGTATTAGCAATTAACCAAATACGCGCAATATTACTAGCAGTTCCCCCAATATATTTGTGATAATCATTGTACACGTTACGAGACTCAAGAACTTGTTGACCAATAAGTTTATTGCCACTACGTTGAACTACATGCGTTTCATATTCTGTCCACCGGGGTAATGGACATTGGAATACAGTGCCCTCTGGCAATTCTGCACTCCACATATACGTGATGTCTTTACCATCATCAAACTCTACAGCAATTGATAGATAGTCATGGGTTAATACTTGATCTTCAGCCACTGGAGACGGTAATTTATCAACTATCCATTTCCAGTCAAGCTTAAGATCCTCTGTTAAAGGTGCATTGATGACGTATTGCAAAATACCAACATTTTTATGAGTATTACATTCTAGTTCACCATTACAGCCTTCACTAAAAATACCACTATCACCAAACATGTACATATAACTCCAACCTGCGGGTAATAATTTTTGATAATGAATACGGTTTAGCTCAGCTAAAATTAAACCATCAACATCACCTACAGTAGATAATTGCACTAACCCGTCTAATGGTTCTTCTTCCCAGATAATAGCAATGCCTTCAATTAATCCTTCTGTTGCTTTATATTGCTCCTCTGTTGGAAAAAGCTCTCCTTTAGGGTTCTTAAATTGTCCTATCGTACGAGCAATTTCGAGTATTCCATCTCGATCCGCTAGCATGGTGCCCGTATTATTCGCTGGATTATACATAGTTCCGCCGGATATACGGGCATAAAAAGCAATACCAGGATCAACCCAATAGTTATGCTCTTTTGATATCCACCAACGGCCTGATAGCAAAAATGTTACAGATTGCCCCGCTTTTATTTGGCCTATTTGTTGAGACCAAGGAAGATCATTTGGTGTAATTTCAAAATTTACCGAGCGTACAATTTTTGCAGATGATTTTTTAACTAAGTCATTTATTCGTTGATGAAAATCATCTGCTTTGTTGTTATTCGATTGAGTTTTTGTTTGTGAAAATGCTACAGCACAAGGTACGCAAGAAGCGATACCAGCCATTGCTCCCATCGCTTTACGACGACTAAGATTTGTATTTGATTCTGACATTTATTTCTCCTTATTGTTTCATTTACAATAACTTGAAAAAAAATACCTTGTGTCAGGTTCATGTAAGAAAATAGTACGAACCATAAAATGGTTATTGTTCGTACCAATAACCAACACCGCGAGCTGTTTTTATAATTCGTGGCTTTTTAGGATCACGTTCTATTTTCGTACGTAAGCAGGAAATATATTGATCAAGAGAGCGGCTATTAGGAAAATAATCTCTTCCCCAACATTCATTGAATAACTCATCGCGATTAACCCTTTTGCCAGCCATATTATAAAGAAGGCGTAAAATAGAAGTTTCTCGTGCCGTTAATACGATACAAGTATCTTCACGTGAAGCGGTCATTTGGGTAGTATCGATGAATAAATCTCCCATTTGAAAACCACTTTCTGTTAATGGCTTTGAAAACAATGGAATTCGTCTACACATAGTACGAACTCTTGCAAGAAGCTCTTTTACGCTAAATGGTTTAGTTATGTAGTCGTCAGCGCCTAACTCTAAGCCTTCAATTTGTTCAGACTCTGCGCCTTTCCCAGATAAAAATAAAATAGGAAGACTTGGCCATTTACCTCGTAACAAAGTACATAATTGCTCTCCTGACATTTTTGGTAATGCACGATCAAGAATACAAATGTCAGGATTTAATTGCTGACACGCTTGCCAAGCTGATTCAGCATCCGGATAACTCTGAACTTTGTAACCTTCTTGGTTAAATAGTTGATGTAAACCAAGCCTTGCAAACTTGTCATCTTCAACAATAATTAATTTAAGCATTGGGCTGTTCATCCTTTAATGGAAAGCATGCAGTGTAACAACGACCATTTTTAGTAATACTGCAATCAAAGCTACCACCTAGGCTTTTCACTATTCTATCACAGCTAATTAAGCCTAAACCTAAGCCCGATGTTTGATTTACATACGTGTCATTCGAATTTAATGTGCTGTCATTTACTACATTGTTTTTAACCCATACTGACAATATATTATCATCACAACGTAGGCCGAGTGTCACCTGTTGTTCAGGAGCATATTTTTTTGCATTATTAAGTAAATTTAGTAAAACATGCTCTGTTGCATGTTTTGGATAAAAGTAATTTTTCGTTTTTTTACAATCTATTGTTAACAAACAACCTGATTCAGCTAATGATAACCGATACTGTTCCGCCAGTTCGTTTAATAAGTTTGATGGACTACCATATTCATATTGTTCTGGCTGTTGACCTCTCATTAAAGCAGTAGCGTTGTCAATAATCCGAGTAATTCTCTGCATTTCATTAGTTATTACGTCACCAAAAACTAGCTGTTCTTTAGTTAAATTTTCATGCAAAATTAAGCCAATATACAAATTTATATTGCTTAATGGTGTTCTTAATTCGTGGGCGATTTCTTGCGTTCCGTAAAGTAGCTTTTTAGCAGTTTTAGTTTCTTTGCTATGATTAATAAAAATAAGCCAAGCAATAGCAATCGCTAGCCCCAGTAAGGGCAATGTCATCGCTAAGATAAGCCAAAGCTCTGAATTTAATTCACTTTGTTCCTTGTCTAAGGATGCAGATAAACTAAGTTGTAAACCATTAATATTAACTATAGAGCTAGAATTTTTATTAACTGAATTATAAACACCAATAGTTTGCATAAAAGAGTCTTGAACATGGATATTTTTATTTGCGTCCAATAAAAGCTGGCTTTGCCATAACCTTTTATATACTTCTTCTGTTGGTAACAAAATACAAAAACCACTATCACTTTTTTGTAACCAACAATATAGGTAAGCATTCCCGATAATTGACCTTACTGGCGACCATATACTATCAACGCGCTTTTCAAGTAAATAATTTTTTGCCCATATTCTTTCCGCTAAAGTATCAACAAGAATTGATTTTTCTACATGACTAACCATTTGCTCGCTGCTTACAAAGGCCACCTCGTCCTTAGAGAATGGTACAATAAGCGAAAATAAGGGATTAGTATTTACTAAACGACGAACGTCAGCAAAGCGACTACTCTCATCCACATTCATATCCACTACTGTTTTTTGTAAAAATTGAGTTAATTTTGATACTTGTAAATAAAGTTGTTGTTCAAAAATTTTAAGCTCAATTTGAGATCTATCAAAACGCTCAATCTCACGCGCAGTGTCCATTATTTTATAATTATGCAAACCTAGCATTGAAACACTGATAAAAGGGATCAGTACTAAAATACCTAGCAATATTGCCCATCTATTTTCTGTATTATAGAGTGAAGATAATTGAAACTTATTTTTCAAAAAGTTGATTATAGAAAAATAAGAGGCTGATAAATTAATAAATTTCATATCACCTCTATATTCATAAGAAAGATAATAAATTAAACATATTTAATTTTCACTAAACAACTATATGAATGAACATCTCACCGAAAAAACACTTTCAATTAAACTTTTAATGGAATTATTTAAGTCAGAATAAACTTTACAGCGTTGGCCAGTTTGAAAGAATATTTTTCGCGTGTGAATCACCTTGATTAGCTGCAAGTTGTAGCCATTGTTTTGCCATTCTGGGATTACTTTTAACGCCTTTGCCTTCGAGAAGAGCAATACCGTAGTATAATTGCCCTCTGCTATCATTAGTCTGTGCAGCACGCTTTAACCATAAAGTAGAGACATCTTCTTGTTGCATTTCACTATTTATTCCTAATTCATACATATTGGCTAGTAATAACATCGATACAACTAAACCTCTGTCAGCGCATATATTTAACAACGGTAAAGTCTCATAATGCCTTCCCTCTTTATGTATCTCATATGACGCCCAACAAACAAGACCTAAACGATCAGGGAAGCGATCAATTTGTTCAAAATAATACCTTAAATCTAAATCGACTGGGTTTAAAAAACCATCATCTTCTACTGCATTCGCTACAGATATTGTACTCATTAAAAATACAGCTGCAAACATCATTTTAAATTGTCTCATACTTTACTCCATCACATATATTAATGAATGTTAAGTATTGCAAACTTAATATAATGGAATGTCAGGATTATGTCAGGATTATGTAAGGAATGTAATTAGCCATGTTACGATAGAGAAATATACGTTAATTGGATCATAGTATCGTACCTACATATAAAATAATCCTAAACGTGATCTAGGTTACTTTCTTTTGAAATGGGAATAAAGTGCTTTGTATAGAGGGCCTTATATCCTTGGCTGTATTTAAAAGAACATTATCCATTCGTCACTGAATCGCATCAAGATTAGCACATTTATTGAACAGCTAGTAAGTATTATCTCTTATACATGTCTAACTGCTCACTGACAAAATGGTTCACTTAATCAAGTAAAAACACTTCTTGATATTTACTCTCTATTTCTTTTACCTCAGCCTCAGTTAGTGCAGAGAACTCTCTAGTTGTAGCCCTTTTCGATAACCTACCATTACTCTGACGCAAAAAATTAAGTAGTAAACTTAAGCTTTTCTGAGGCATATCAAACCGATTATTTACATAGTTCCAAATCTCATCGTATCTTTCTAGATAAAGGACTTCCTCAGGAAGAACAGTGTCTACCGTATCTTTTACGCACTCAAATAAAAACTCCACTTGGCGTGTCATATCTCCATATCGATACAAGTCAGCCGTTTCATTTGTTACATGAACATTGTTATCTTCAGTCGGTTGCCATTCAATATACTTCAAACGTGGTTGTGTAAACTGCTCTAACACGGCTTTGTACTCTTCTATCTTTTCTAAAATCACTGCTGATACGGGGAAAATAACCCCTTTAGGCGTGAAACCACTCTCAGCTAATACATGATGAATTAAGTAGCGATGAACTCGTCCATTACCATCTTCTAACGGATGAATAATAACAAACGAAAAGGCAATGATTGCAGCAGCTAAAACAGGATGAAATCCTGAATCTTTCATTAGTTCATAGGAATTTAGATAGGCATCTAATAATTCTTCTAAGTCTTCTGGCTTTGCTGATATGTGCTCAGGTATTGGTATATTGGTCACACGATCATGCTCACCAACAAAACCGCCAACGCAACGAATTCCTGGCAGGATAAATCGACTATCAGAAATGATTACTTCTTGTAAACGTTCTATCTCCTCTACGGTTAATGGCTGCATGCCTGCTTGACCAATAATTTTCCCCCATCGCTCTATACGATTATGAGGAGGCGCTTCTCCTTCAATGGTATATGAAGCCTTAGAGTCTGAAAGCAGTAAAAAAGCAGCCGCTCTTGCAAGTAAACCACTGTGAACAGCCCCTATATTTTTTGCCGCTTTTTCGTCTAAGTTTTCCCCTATATACTGAACAAGCTTCTCTGTTTTTTTAATTAAAGGACAAAACCCTTTAACACCTGGTAAGTTGTTATTTATTCGTTGGCGTGAAACCTTGGTTTTGGCGCAGCCAAATTGTAGTTCTTCATTTAGCGCGTCAACATAATTACCAGTAATAACATCCTCAATGGGTAGCACATGCGCAGTAAGCCATTCATAGAAAAACCAAATTCTGCGGCTATACGCCCCTGTTATTTCATTTTCAACTGAAGCAGTAATATCTTCGATTGCTAAAGCGCCAAATAAGCTTTTCATAATTGCTAAATCAGCACCTTCATATTTCAACGCAAATGTCAATTGTGCAAACCAATGCGTGTCAGGCTGATAACGGCTTCCCCATATTAACCATTTTCCTTTGCTTCGTTTAGCATTTATAGCTGGAACAATGGCGCATATCGCATTAGGGGCAGGAACGCTTAGTTGGAATTCATTGATAAGCCAAGCATATCCAACCAGCTCAGCTTCAGGCTCTGGATAGACTTCTTCATCGAAGAACTTTGCGCGTTTAGCTAATACCATATTCCCCACCTAAAAATGATGATTTACCATGAAAAACGATTAGCGACCATGAAAAATGATTATATAAAGCACCACTTCATGAATTATAATTACAAACTATATTATGACTGAAAATTTAAATCAACCGCGTGAAAAACAACTACGAGCCATGAAATATAATTATATTTGACAGGTTGATGTGAATTATGATTATTCATTAATGAATATCATAGTAATGAATTACTAATTCAGATTATAAAAAAAGGGTAATGCAAGTACATTCCCCTTTAGGGTTGAGCTAGAGTTAAATTTCCGCTTTAATAAATTAGGTGCAAATTTATGCTCTTTACCAGACTATTAAACCACCGCTAAATCCCCCTTTGCTTGTAGCCATTCTTTACGATCACCACTGCGTTTTTTCGAGAGTAACATATCCATCATTTCAATGGTTTCGCTGTGTTCTTCATCTAGCGCAGTGAGTTGTACTAAACGACGCGTGTTGGCGTCCATGGTAGTTTCTCTAAGCTGAAGAGGATTCATTTCACCCAAGCCTTTAAAGCGCTGTACATTGACTTTACCGCGTTTTTTCTCAGCTTCTATTCGGTCAAGAATGCCGTCTTTTTCTGCCTCATCTAATGCGTAAAATACTTCTTTACCAACATCAATTCTATACAGTGGTGGCATGGCTACATATACGTGCCCTGCTTGTACTAAAGGTAAAAAATGCTGTGTAAATAACGCACATAATAACGTAGCAATATGCAGTCCATCCGAATCGGCATCTGCTAGGATGCAAATTTTACCGTAACGCAACTCTGATAAGTCATCACTGTCAGGGTCTATGCCTAGGGCAACTGAAATATCATGCACTTCTTGTGAGGCGAGTATTTGTCCTGATTCAACCTCCCAAGTGTTAAGAATTTTACCACGCAGTGGCATGATGGCTTGAGTTTCACGGTCTCGCGCTTGTTTAGCACTACCGCCTGCCGAGTCTCCTTCTACTAAAAATAGTTCTGTGCGTGACAGGTCTTGGCTGCCACAATCCGTTAGTTTGCCTGGTAAGGCTGGGCCTTGAGTAATTTTTTTGCGCACAACTTTTTTACTGGCACGCAAACGTTTTTGTGCATTACTGATACAAAATTCAGCTAATTGTTCGGCAATGTCGGTATGTTCATTAAGCCATAAACTAAAGGCGTCTTTTACTACGCCTGTGACAAAAGCGGCACATTGACGTGAAGATAAGCGCTCTTTGGTTTGTCCTGCAAATTGTGGATCTTGCATTTTGATGGACAAAATATAACTACACTTATCCCAAATATCATCGGGGGTTAACTTTAAGCCGCGGGGAATTAAATGCCTAAATTCACAAAATTCACGCATAGATTCTAATAAACCTTGCCGTAAGCCATTCACATGAGTACCGCCTGCAACCGTGGGTATTAGATTTACATAACTTTCACCGACACTTTCGCCACCTTCAGGCAGCCAAGTTACCGCCCAGTTCGCCGCTTCGCTTTGGGCTGTAAATTCGCCAACAAAGGGTTGTTCTGGCAAACTTACATAGCCTTGAACCGATTCTTTTAAGTAGTCTGTTAGCCCGTCTTCATAACACCATTCGTATTTTTTATTTTCAGTTTTATCATGAAACTTAATGGTTAAGCCAGGACATAATACCGCTTTGGCTTTTAATAAGTGGGTGAGCTTTAATACTGAAAATTTAGCTGAGTCAAAATATTTAGGATCAGGCCAAAATTTCACTCTTGTGCCCGTGTTACGTTTACCTACTGTGCCCGTTTCTCTTAATTCTTCTACTTTGTAGCCATTTTCAAACGCCATTTCATAAATTTTGCTATCACGCCTGACTGAAACGTCTACACGGGTTGATAACGCATTAACCACTGAAATACCTACGCCGTGTAAGCCTCCCGAAAATTGATAGTTTTTGTTAGAAAACTTGCCCCCAGCATGCAGTTTACAAAAAATAAGTTCAACCCCAGAAACACCTTCTTCAGGGTGAATATCAATGGGCATTCCTCGACCATCATCAATAATTTCTAATGACTGATCGTTGTCTAAAATCACGCTAATATTTTGAGCATGTCCAGCAAGGGCTTCATCAACCGAGTTGTCGATGACCTCTTGACCTAAATGGTTTGGTCGAGTGGTGTCTGTATACATACCGGGACGATGGCGAACGGGATCTAAGCCACTGAGTACTTCAATAGAGTCTGAATTATATTGGTCTGTCATGATTTGTTTATCTTTATCAACATTATTGTTATGTATGTTTGAAACTTAGCTTAATTGAAAAAATTCAGCCGTTATCGGCAGTTTTTGATCAAAACCAATAAAACTATGATCTCCGCCCTGTTCAACGATTAAACGACAGTGCTGAAATTTGTCTACAGCTTCTTGATAATCTAACACTTCGTCGCCTGTTTGTACCATAATTAGATAATTATTTTTTTGTTCATCGTCAAATGATGGCGCACTTTGTTCTATCGCTTTAAGTTCTAACATGTGTTGTGTAGTCACTTGGTAGGTTATATTAGTGTAAGTATTTGTTTGCTCACCGATGTAGGTTTCTAGTAGTGTAAAGGGTTTAATTGCGGGGTTAATAAGAACTGCACGCAATTGATATTGGTTAGCTAAGTAATGCGCAAAATAGCCCCCCAACGATGAGCCAATTAAGTACCAATCTTCATCACTGGCTGCCTCAATAATTTGCGTTAACTGCGCAATGGCCTCATTAGGTGAATTAGCTAACTGCGGACAAACAAAATTAATTTCAGGAAAGTGTTCTTGAAAATACTGGCGCGACAACTTTGCTTTCAACGATTGCGGAGATGAATTAAAACCATGAATATGAAGAATGTTTTTTTGCATGTTATATCTTTGCTTTTCCTATTATCAATAATCTACCGTGGTATTTATGGTGATATATCTGCCAGTTTATGTGTCTATTTACTAGCACAAACCAGTTCCATCGATAAGAACTCACTCAACATTAACGGCTTAAAAAGAAATGATGTCGCTACTAATTTCACCGTTATTTGCTAGATAAAATAATCGATAACTGGGCTTAATTGAGCCCAATTTTTCTTTCGTATCACCAAATTGTACTGAGGTTGCAGGGCAAGTATACACATCAACATTACAATGAGATAAATGCGTTGCCCTGTGCACATGACCACAAGCAATGGCTTTAATGTTCATCTTGGCATTATTTAACTGAACAATATTTTGCCAAAATACATCTTGTTCTAATAATCCATGTTTATCAATGTAATATCCTACATTAATAGGATGATGATGCATCATCAATAATTGGTATTTATTATCACTCATTTGGTCAGGCAACGCTTGTAAATATTGTTGATTAACTAACCCCGACGGCGTATCACTTTTACTGTCTAATAGCTGTATTTGCCAAACATCATGATTAATAGTGTTATGAGTATCAAAGTTAGGACTTTTTAAGTGTTTAGTCAGTAGTTCTCTATCGTCATGATTACCCGCTAAAAAATGTACTTGAACGGAAATTTTTGCCTGCTCGATGGCCTGAACAAAGTGTTGATAAGAAAGCTCAGAGTGATCTTGAGTAAGATCTCCCGTAAACACAACACAGTCAATATTTTTACGTTGGCTAATATCAGCTAACACCTTAGTTAAATTTTGCCACACATTAGCACCAAAGTGTGTAGCTTGCTTATCAGCAAATAAGTGACAGTCGCTAAATTGGGCAACAACAAAAGTATTGTTTGAGATTATCATAATTTAACCTTATTAATCATAAAGTTACTTTCACTTTACCATGAGCTAAACATAGATGTAACCACTCATTTAAAAATTGATTAATTTGCTGTTTTTCATCTTGTTGATGCATTTTTTTATTCGGGTAGTCGTAGCGTGGTTTCACCTGCGTAATATCCTGACTACTGATGACTTCAGCCATGCGTGCATCGTGGTATAAACGAATACTCATGCGAGGGTGAAATGCATCTGAAAATAATTTTTTTGTATTCGTATTAACCTGCTCAAAGGTGATGAGCGAGGTATAACGTGTCACTTCATTCACGGTTATAACATAAGTTAGGTGATCATTAATAAAGAAATGTCGTTGTTGCCCAAGCCCTGTTTCGTCGGCTTGCACTTTCAATAATAATAAATAATTATTGGCACACAAGTGCATCAAACTAACAAGGTTAGGTTGATATTTTTTTTTACGATTTACTGTACTGTTTGGGAAAAAACTCACTTCGTTCCTTTTCTATTTACTATTATGCAGCTATTTATTCACTCTACAGGGTTTGATAATTCATTGCTAACCATTGCAACCCAATAACGGTAGCAGCATTGGCAATTTTCCCTTCCTCTAGTAATGCTAACGCGTCTACACGTGAGACAATATGTAACAAAATATCTTCATTTTCATCATCTAACCCATAAATACTACCAGGCGATACTAAGGTGCTATCAAAGGGGGCCCAATACAAATAAATACGCTCACTAGTCCCACCTGGGCTTGAAAGGTACTGCATTATAGGTTGTATGGTTGACGGCTCTAATGCAATGTTAGCCTCTTCTTTAGTTTCTCTTACCGCAACATCAATGGGGCTTTCATTTTTATCAAACATACCCGCAACAAATTCAAGCATCCAAGGTGTTTCACCCGTACGAATAGCACCAGTTCTAAATTGCTCTAACAGCAACAAGTTATCTTTTACGGGGTCATAAAGCACAACAACAACCGCGTCTCCCCGTTCAAATACTTCTCGAGTAAATTCATCACTTAACTTACTTGAAAACAGTTTATGTTGAAGGTGATACTCATTTAGCTTAAAAAAACCATGATACTTTGTTTTTACTGCTGTAATCGTTACGTCCTTTTGATCATATTGCAGCATAGGCATAGATTTACATTTATCATCTTGCATAAATACTCTCTTTTCAATAATAATTTGTTACACTACCAAATACTTATTTTATTTAGTTAATTTTGAAACTTCTGTAACATAAGCTGATATAAAAAATGAAACGATACAGTATTGTTATATTATATCGCTATATTATACGGGAATAAATCTCCCCCCAAGGAAAGATAGACTCATGAAAAAAACATTAAGTACATTGATTATAGCTATTGCGAGTGCAATGGTTACAACAAATGCTCAAGCTGATGATTTATTATCAGTTTATCAGCAAGCGTTACTAAACGATACCGTCGTATTAAAAGCGCAAGCACAATTTGACATAGTAAAGGAAGATATCGTTCAGGCGCGTTCAGCATTACTGCCACAACTGAGTGGTTATGCAAATTATACTGATGGTGAAAGAGAGAGCTACGATACGGATACTAGTAATACATTAACCACTGAATTTAATTCATTAGGCTATGGCGCTAACTTAAATATGCAACTTTATCATCATGATACTTGGTTACGTTTAGGTATTGCAGAAAAAACAGCTCATCAAAGTGATTTATCTTACCAAGTAGCAAAACAAGATTTAATTGTGCGTGTTACTCAAGCCTATTTTGCTTTATTAAGCACCAAAGATGATTTAACTTTTGCTAAAGCAGAAAAAGCAGCTATTGCGCGTCAGCTAGAACAAACTAAACAACGTTTCTCTGTGGGTTTAACGGCCATCACTGATGTACATGAAGCACAAGCTCAATATGATAATGCCGTTACTGAAGAAATTCGCGCTGAAAATGCTATTTTTAGTGCTGAAGAAGAATTACGTGTTATTACCAATACGTACCCTAAAAATTTGAATGTGTTAAATACTGAGCGTTTTAGCACTTCAGCACCAACCCCTAATAGTGCTGATGAATGGCAAAAAGCCGCTGAAGCTAAAAATTTAGATCTGATTGCCTCAAAAGTAGGCATTGAAATAGCGAAGCAATCTATTAATTCAGCCAAAGCAGGCCATTATCCTACATTAGATTTTAATGCGAGTTATAACAACTCTGATGATGAAACAGAGACGAATTCTGTAAACATTAATAGCCCAACATTAAATGATTATTCGGTAGGCGTAACATTGAATGTGCCAATTTATTCAGGGGGCGCAATAGAAAGTAGTGTACGTAAGGCACAAAGTAATTTTGTATTAGCCAGTCAAAATTTAATGCAAACACATCGTTCAGTTGTTCGTACCACACGTAATGCCTATAACACTGTTGTTGCAAATATTTCGGCAATTAAAGCGTTTGAACAATCGGTACTAAGTGCCACTAAAGCCTTGGAAGCTACCGAAGCTGGCTTTGAGGTTGGTACCCGTACTATTGTCGATGTATTAGATAGCACGCGTAATTTATATAATGCAAAACGTAACTTATCATCAAATCGTTATGCATATATTCAAAATGTATTATTATTAAAACGTGCTGGTGGTACGATTACCGATGCAGATATTACAGCGATTAATTCAGGTTTAATTGCCGAGTAATGCGTTACAACCTAATCACGTTACAACCTAACCGAAATGCGCATATTGCGTTTTCTAACTAATACCCACCATGTAGCATAAATATCCGCCTACTTATTTTCGATTGTAGGCGGATTACTTTACAAAAAGCATTTATCACTATTTTTTAATTCATTAAACTTCTAAAAAAATCGACTAATTGTTTAGCTTCTCGTTGTACTGAATAATGCTCAAGCACTCGCTCTCGACCATTTATCCCCATTTGAGTTAATTTTTCTTGGTCACTCAATAATACATCCATTTTCTCAACTACGGCGGGTAAGTCGTTCACGGGTACAACATAACCATCAACACCTTCGCGTACAACTTCAGGCCATGCTCCAGCTTCACTAGCCAACACAGCAGCTTGACTACTCATGGCTTCAAGAATTGTTAAACCAAATCCTTCGTTATCACTTAAGGCAACAACCAATGACAATGCACTGAATATTTTTGGAATGTCGGCAAAATTTTGCTCACCAGCAAAAACTATACGCTCTGACAAGCCTGCTTTGTCAATTTCTACCTGCAAACCTTTAACAAAGTTTTCATTGCTTGCGCTAATAGAGCCAACAACCACTGCGGTATAATCTGGATATTTATCAAGCAACTCAATACAGCTTCGAACAAATAAATGTACACCTTTTTGTTCCCGCACTCGGCCTAATATAGCAATGCCCTTTTTACCTTTTTTAATTGATTTAGGTAAAATATTAAGCGCTTGCCACGCTGCTTCTTTATCTTCGGGTGGAATATAAACATCAGTTTTAACACCGTGATAAATAATAGCATCGGGCTTACGATGTAAATAACTCGCAGAGGCTTTGCACATTGCTAACAAAGCATCCATTCTGTCAGTTAACCACAGTGTAAAACCACTACGGTGACGTTGTGCAGCACTACTGAAAACTATTTTTATTTTGGCTCTAAATAGATGTTTTAATAATAACGCTTGTATCATTTCATCAACCCGACGTGCATGAAAAATTCTAACACGGCCTTCAGCCAAAGGCTGTTTACATAATTTTACTACTTGCCAAAAAGTAATATTGAGAGACTCATCAGGCAAATGATGTTTTCCCATCACTCGTAAATTAATGAGTTTTTGTTGCGTAGATAACAGTTGTAACATGGTAGACGTTACACCCGAAAAATTTGAGTTAGAATTACCGATAATTAGCTCAATGTCTTTCTCTGTTCCTTTGTGCTGTACTTGATTATTCATTGACTGTTCTTAACTTGGTTTGTAGTGATGGCTATAACAACGATGAATCTATTCTACTGGAAAATATCACAAGCTTCACTGTACTTTTTAATAAAAACAACAGGTTCTTCTTTCATAAATCTATGGTAAGCCTATATAATCAGCCACAGCAATTTTTACGTACTTAACCAAGAGAATGTACTGTGAGCAGAAATAAAGTATTACAGCCTGATTTTAAATTAACTTTTTTATTACCTAAATATTGGTTAACTTGGGTTGGTGTTTTTATTCTCTATAGCATTTCATGGTTACCTTACAAATGGCAGTTAAGCTTAGGGCGACTGTTGGGGCGCCTACTATTCAAAATAGGCTCAAAAAGAAAACATGTAGCAGACGTTAATTTAAAGCTATGTTTTCCTGAAATGACTGAGCAAGAACGCAATAAAATATTAAAGAAAAATTTTGAAAATACAGGCATTGCTCTTTTTGAAACCGGCATGGGCTGGTGGTGGCCTGATTGGCGAGTAAAACGAAAATTTACCGTAACGGGGTTAGAGCATATAGAAAATGCCAAGCAGGCAGGCTACAACATTTATGTGTTAGCAATGCATTATTTATCAGCTGAAATCATAGGCCGAGGTTTTGGTCTTCATCATCCTTTAGTTATTTTTTATCGCCCGCACAATAACCCACTGATGGAATTTTTTCAATTTAGAGGTCGCGGAAGATCAAATAAATACATGCTAGGAAAACGAGATGTTAAAGGCTTAATAAAGGCGATCAGGGCTGGAGATTCTTGCTTGTATTTACCCGATCAAGATTACGGCAGAAACCGCAGCGTATTTGTTCCTTTTTTTAATGTAAAGGAAACCGCTACTACCACAGGTACCCTTATATTTGCTCGACAGCCTAAAACTAAAACTTTTATGCTAATACCAAAACGGCATGATGATGGCAGTGGTTATAGTATTGAAATTACACCTGCGTTAGATAACTTTCCCACGGATGATGATATTAATGATGCCACACGTGTAAACCAAGAAGTGGAAAAGGCAATTTTACGTAAACCGGACCAGTATATGTGGTTACATAGACGTTTTAAAACTCGTCCTGATCCCAATGCACCTTCAGTATACAAATAGTGTTAAAATTTAATGCTTTGATAAAGTTGGAACTATTTTGTATGGTATAAGCAGGATAGTTAATCATTGGATATTTAATTATTATGGGTTTTTGGATTAGAAATGCGATTATCGCTATTATTTTGATTGGGCTCGGTGTAGCTTTTTTCCTGAACAAAGATCTGCTCCTTTCGTTAACAACAGAAGATAACCAAACAACAACTGTAGACGTTGAAGAACTAAAAGAAGCATCGGCTAACGCTGAAAAAGAAAAGGTAAAAGTAAAATATCAACAAGGTAAAAAGTCTACCAATGCCGCTGCAGAAGGGCTCTCTAAATTTTATGCTAAAATTTATGGTGATGACAGCAAACGAAAGGTAAGAAATAACATTATTTTTTTACCCGACCCTGAAGGTGATTTAGTCAATTTATTACAAGCAAAAGAAATGATGGTTCGCCCTTTTCGCAAAAATTGGAGTGGAACTAAAGTATCTAGAACGTTTAGAAAAGGAGAAACCCTTTATCAAAAAATAACGGAATATGCGGCTGATGAGGGAGTAGAAATAATATGGTGGCTCAATAAAGACTTTATTGTTAAAGATCCTTTTCGTATTAATAAAAATCTTTTAAAAACAGCTAGTCAAATTGGCAGAGGTATATCTGGCCATTTTCCAGAGGGTATAAATACATATTTTTGTTACCGCCAACGAACAATCGTTTTTATTAGTGAGCCTCCAACGTACCTTAACGATGAATGTTTATTTTTAAAATAAGCATTCATCATTCAATATATCCCATTTTTATAATGAATTGACCCTATACAAAACCAAAAGCACTATAAGAACTTAGTCCATAACTGAGTAACATCTTTCTGATTTATTAATAAAGACTTATCTATTAACAGTGCTTCATTTTGTAATGTTGCTTTGTGTCCATAGTCTCTAAGTTGCTGATAAGTATTCACCAGCAACTTTTGTTCTGTTTGACTTAAGATTTCAAGTGCCGCTAATGATTTAAAAATACTCACATTATTGCAATGCTCCATTAAACTATGGTGCTCGTTGCTGTGAGCTAACACTAGGTATTGTGCTAAGAATTCAATATCAACCAAACCTCCTTCGCCTTGTTTAATATCAATAAGATCACCTGCAGATTTATCAAGATGCTTACGCATTTTTTCGCGCATTTCACTTACTTCAGTCTTTAATTTTGTAAGCTCCCTTTTTTTGCTCAATATTTTTTCACGAATCGCTTTAAACTCATTTGCAATGATTTCATTTCCATACACAAGACGCGCTCGAACAAGTGCTTGATGCTCCCATGTCCATGCATCTTGCTGCTGATATTGGCCAAAGGTATTGATGTGAATAACTAGCACACCTGAATTACCCGAAGGGCGCAAACGCATATCTAATTCATATAAAATACCACTATTCATGCGCGTATTAAAAATATGCATGATGCGCTGGGCTAATTTCATATAAAATTGGCTTGCAACTACCACTTTATCACCGTTGACTAAACCTGTTGTTTCATCACCTTCGGGGCTATGGTGAACAAAAACAAGGTCAAGATCAGAGCCGTAACTCAGTTCATTACCTCCTGTTTTACCATAAGCAATAACGGCAAAGCCTTTACTGCCAATATCAAGGGTTGATTTAGGCACACCAAAACGATTAGCAACTTGTTGCCAAGCAATATTAATAACTTCATTAATAATGGCTTCAGCTAAAGCCGTTAAATGTTGACTTACTTTTTTCACATCTAACACTTGAGCAATATCTGCTGCTGCTATGCGTAACTGTTGTGACTGTTTGAAAAGACGTAGGGCATCCATTTGTGCCTCAAGATCTTCTTCTGGAATACGTAACATACTTTCACGTAACTCTAGTCCATATGCCGAAAGTTTTGGCGGGTTGTGTAACAAGGTTGGATCAATTAATTCATCTAATAAAATTGGATATTTGGCAATATAATCAGCTACCCAACTACTGGCTTGGCATAATTGAATAAGCTGTTTAAGTGCGCCTTCATTTTCAAATAACAATTCCAAATAAGCAGTACGAGTGACTATTTTTTTAAACACATGTAACACACGTTCAAGTACAAATTCTGCTTGTTTTGCCTGCTGAATATGGCAAATAAGGGCAGGAATTAATTTGTCTAATACTTGCCTACCTCTGCTGCCAATACTGCGTTTACTCACATCTTCTCTAAAGTCGACTAATAAATGCCAAACGCTATTGCTGCTCCATGTGCAGGTATTTTGCTTTACTAACTCTTGTTCAATCCAAGCGATAGACTCTTCATCATTCCAACGGCTATTCCACAGCACACTCCAGTGTTGATCTTCGGTTTGATTATTTGGGCCTTCAATACCAATTAATTCTTCAAATTTTTCATGCACACTGTCCATATGCCCCTGCAATATTTGAATAAAACCATCCCAACTATCAATGTTAAGTACATACAACAGCCGTTGTTTGTCTAGCGTATGATCGGGCAATGTTTGCGTTTGTTTATCCGCTAACGCTTGTAATATATTTTCCACGCGTCGCAAAAAGCAATACGCATTTTGTAAAACAATTTTGCTTTCTTCTTCTATTTCACCAGAGATCACTAATTCAGGTAACACTGTTAACAGGTTTCGTTGTTGTAGCTCTTTTACCCTACCACCACGAATCAACTGAAAAACTTGAACAATAAATTCAATTTCTCGAATACCACCAGCCCCTAATTTAATGTTGTTAACTAATTGCTTACGCCGTACCTCTTGTGAAATCATGCTTTTCATTTTACGTAAACTGTCAATCACACTAAAATCAATATAACGACGATAAACAAAGGGTTTCAATAATGTTGAGAGTTGTTGATGATAGCTTTGTTCTTCATTGATCGAAGCCTCTTTTAGGGGAGTCTTTACTATAGAAGGGATAACTCTAGCTTTTAGCATAGCATAGCGTTCCCAATCACGACCTTGCTCTTGATAATAATCTTCCATTGCACTGAACGTTAGCACTAAAGGGCCACTTTCACCAAAAGGCCTTAAGCGCATGTCTACGCGGTAAACAAAACCATCAGCCGTTTGTTGATGCAATGAGCTTATTAATTTTTGCGCTAAGCGTGTAAAAAATTGCTGGTTGTCTAAGCTGCGTCGGCATCCTTGTGTTTCTCCGCTATGTGGATAAACAAAAATGAGATCAATATCAGAAGAAAAATTCAATTCTTTCCCTCCCAACTTACCCATACCGTACACCAGCAAAGGTTGAATATCGCCTGATTTACTAGTAGGAACTCCCCACTTATCCTGACAAAACTCTGTTAGCCAATTAAGACTCCCTTGAATTAAAGCATCGGCAAGTTGTGATAATCTTTCCAATGAATACTCTAGCGCGATATTCAAAACCAAATCTGCAATCGCAATATTAACCATTTGCTGTAAACGAAAGCGTCTCAATAAACGGTGTAGCTGCTCTTCGCTTTGACAATTTTCTAATAACGCTTGAAGCAAGCTAGCATAATCAGGTGTTTCTTGTAGGTATACACTTTTACTTACAAATAAATCAATCACTAACTCAGGGGCTTGTAGCGCACTTGTTAAGATAAAATCACTTAACGTAATCGCTAATTTAAAGTGCTCGAGTTGCTGAGATGCTAACGCTTGATAACTGTTGGGGTGCTGTTGACTAAATTGCTGCCAACTTTTTTGTTGCTGCTGCTCAAGTAAGTTATTATCATGATGCGGTGATAAAGTAAGAATAGACAAAAGCGTTCCTTTAATATGTGATATTTTTATTTAAACTTTTATTTAAAATATAACGGTCAAGATAATAGACATAATATGTCAACAATGCTATTACTATGACACTAACTTGAGAATAACATAGCATTTTTATGGAGATGATGGCAGTAATGCAAAGGCTAACAACCCCTTTTCCTCAACAGTATTTAAAGAGTATATGCACTAGATCAATGTTAGTGGTAGTTATTTTTTTATTGGCTGCTTGTGGCGATCCAATTAAAGAACAAGCATTACAACAACTGCCAATTACTGAGCAAAGAGTTACACAGTTAGGTGATGCTTTAAACAATGACCAAGTGCGTAATGCAACCTTAATAAAGCAATATGCGAAAAAAGTGGCGGTGCTAAAGCCCGAATTAACCCCATTAATTAATGAATTCAAAAAAGATGCGACCACACAAGGCCCCATGTATTTGGCATTACTTGATCGCATTAACACGGTAAAAAATCAACCACAAATGTTTGCATCAAGCCAAGCACTTTACGATGAATTACTCAATATTTACCAAGCCGCTGATACAACACTATATTCAGACGCATTAAGTGATCCTCTTAACGTGTTAGCTGACATGTCTGATGGGCAATTACCTCGAATAAATGCCTTATCAAAAGCACAAAGTCAACAAGCCAACAATGCACAAGACTTTGGTACTGGTGAACAACTCATCGGCAATCCAAACTATGGTCACTGGCAAACAGGTAGTAATGGTATGTCATTTTGGGCATGGTATGGCATGTACTCAATGATGGGTGACTTATTTGGCCGCCGCACTTATTACAATGACTGGGGCAGAAGCCGCAATTATAGCTACTACAATGATTATGGTAGAACGCGTTACAGCTCTCCTAGTCAACTCAAGAATCAAACAAAGCTTGATGAACGTACAAAAAAATCTTTTACTAACCAAGGTAAAAAATACGCAAGTCCATACAGCAAAAACAGGACAGGCTCTTCAAGCTTATCCGGTAAAAGTAAAACAGCACAAACCAGTGCAAATCGCTTTCGTAGCAACACAGTTAAGAAAAGTAGTTATGCAAGCAAAAGTAAAAATTCAAGCTTTAGAAACTCAAATACCAACACATCACGTGGCTTTCGACGTGGAAAATAACAGGTAATAGGAAAAGAAAACATGATAAATTCATTAATTGAACTCGTTGGTGTGAATCAAGAACTACTCGTTTTTTTAGCTATAGATATCACCATTGCCATTATACTATTAGGCGCTATGCGCTTTTTATTAGGGCTAACAAGCCAAGTGAATAGCACCGAAGAATTAGCTCATAAAGATAATTTTGCTTTTGGTGTTAGTGTTGCGGGTAGTATTTTGGCTTTAGGAATTGTATTAACTGGCGCAATTACAGGTGAAAATGCCCCCAGTTATCTAATGGAAGTTATTGGTATGCTAGCATACGGAACATATGGCTTAATCTTAATTAAAATAGGCCGTATTATTCAAGATAAAGTAGCGCTTCAACATTTAAACAAAACAGAATTAATAAAAGAAAAAAACCTTAGTATTGGCATTATTGATGCCGCGGGCGCAATTGCTACAGCCATTATTATTCGTGCGGTTCTCCTTTGGGTTGATGGTTTAGATATATCAACCTTTATTGCTATCACCAGTGGTTTTGTTGTTGCGCAAGCCGTGTTAATTTTGGTGACAAGAATCCGTGAGAGTCGCTACGCAAAAAACAATCAAGAAGACTGTTTACAAGAAGCGTTAAGTGAAGGGCAACTCGCATTAGCTATTCGATACAGTGGCCAAGTAATTAGTACTGCCCTAGCCGTTACAGCAGCAAGTCATTTTATTATTTATAGCCCTGCAACCTTAGTGAATAACCTACTTGGTTGGCTGGTATTTGGCATTATCATGACTTTACTGGTTTCAATCTTAACAACATTAGCAAAACGCATTGTATTATGGGGAATAAATTTAGTTGAAGAAGTAGATCAACAACATAATATTGGCGTTGCGAGTATTGAAATGGCAACAAGTATTTCAATTGCACTTATTTTAACTGCGCTAATGGCATAAAACACACTGTTTCAGTTACGAGTAGTGAATAGAATAACACTCGTAACTGAAAATTTACTACCTTGGTAGCCCCTCACATACTCACTTTTTTATATGATTTCAAAAAACTCCCGTTTGCTTGATGACACATTGTTAATCTTAACGATGGCTGTTTTAGCTGGCTGTGGTTTAATCTATGAATACTTACTTTCACATTACGCTGGTAGAGTTTTAGGTGTAATGGAAAGCACCATTTATACCATGATAGGCTTAATGATAGTTTCTATGGGGTTAGGTGCTTTTGCTGCCCGTAAAGTACATTGTGCCTTTAATGGGTTTGTATATTTAGAATTAATTATTGCCTTACTGGGCTCCAGTGCTATTTTGTTTATTGGTGCACTGATTGCGTTTACCCAAACCCTGCCTCATGTTATCGCCGATATGTTATCACTACCCCCAGATATGCTACCCCAAGGTGGTATTTTTAACGCGTTAAGTTTTTTAGCGTTAAAAAGCCCCTACTTTTTTGGTGTTATTTTAGGCTTTTTTATTGGTATGGAAATACCGTTAATTGCCCGTATACGAGAACAAATTCATGGCCAACATTTAGCAAACAATTTAGGAACAATTTATGGCGCTGATTACATTGGCGCGGGGGTAGGTGCTGCTATATGGGTAATATTTTTATTAAGTATTGATATAAGTAAAGCCGCTGCATTAACCGCTAGCCTAAATCTGATAGCTGGTGCTTTTTTTATTATGCGTTATTGGCAAGCATTACACTGGCGAAAAACTTTTGTTGGTGCGCACATACTACTAGCGGCCATTATTGTTTTAATGTTTAATTATGGTAACCAATGGCTTAATCAAATGAATAGTGTGCTGTATTTAGATAAAGTCGTACATAGTCAAAAAACACGCTACCAGCAACTTACCTTTACCGAACGAAACATGGGGGTTAATTCTACCAATACGCAATTTGGCCAAGCACAGAAAAGCATTATTAACTTTTATATTAATGGTCGTTTGCAGTTTTCATCTATTGATGAGCATATATATCACGACTATTTAGTTGCACCTGTTCTCGCTGGCTCCGCACGTCATAACAATATATTAATTGTCGGTGGTGGTGATGGTTTAGCACTTCGAGATGTATTGAAATATTCACCTGACAGCGTTACCTTAATAGATTTAGACAGTGAATTAATTGATATTTTTCAAAACCCAAAAGCGCATGTAAGCCCGAGTTTAGCTAAAAAAATTAGTTATATGAATCAAGGTAGTTTACAGGATGACCGCGTTACTATTTTGCGTAGCGATGCTTTTATAACCATTAATGAATTACTAAAATCAGGGCAAGTATTCGACGCTATTATTGTTGATTTACCTGATCCAAGCCATCCTGATTTGAACAAACTTTACACGGTTAATTTTTATGCTAGATTAAAGCAATTACTCGCTGGCGATGGTTTAATTGCCATTCAATCGACAAGCCCTTATCACGCAAAAGGATCATTTATTTCAATAGGAAAAACATTAAAAGCAGCTAAATTTCCTCATGTACAGCAATACCACGACAATGTACCAAGTTTTGGTGAATGGGGTTGGACTATCGCGGCTAAAATGGGGGCAAGTCCATTAGTAAGGTTGAATAAATTAGAACAACTCCCCATACAACCTACATGGCTGAATTTAGATTTATTAAAAGCTGCTTTTATTTTCCCGAATGATTTCTATAATAATACTGAGAATATTGGCGTAAATACATTAGGAAGTCATACGCTTTATCAATTACATCAACAAGCTTGGCAAAACCAACAAGGGATTCAATAAATCAACGCAAGAAAAGATAAAAATGACACCTTAGTAAAAAACAACAGAAAAAAAACACTTGACATAATATGTCAAGATGATAAATTTAACCTCGTTGACATATTATGTCATCTATAAGTAAATAATTAAGGATAGGAAATACATGAATATTCATACTATAGCCGATCATTTAAATAGTTTGGCCGACAATTCAGAAACAGGGATGAACTTTGACTGCCAACCTATTTCTGGTGAAGTTGATGTACTGCAAGTCACTATTTTAGGAAGAGAAGAATTACCCATTTTTGTTTCTGTAACAGATGACCAAATTTTATGCATCAGCTACCTTTGGGGTATTGAGGAAGTCAAACCTAACAGTGTTGCTGCAATGCACGAGAGCATGTTAGAAATGAACATACCAATGCCATTATCATCTTTTTCTAAAATTGGTGATAAGTATGTTATTTTTGGCGCACTTTCCATTAACTCAAGCTTTAATGATATCGAGCACGAATTGGCTGTATTAAACAATAACGCCTTAGAAGTTATTGATGATATGAGCGACTACCTACTTTAACCATGTGGTTATTTTGTAGGTTATCTTATTAGGAGAATAAAATGAGTATATTTAAAAAAATTATGACGGCAATTCGTGGTGGTGCTTCAGAAGCTGGTGAAGCAATTATAGATGCCAATGCAACCCGCATTTTTGAACAAGAAATTCGTGATGCAGAAAATCATTTAACGAAAGCAAAACGTGACTTAACTGGCGTTATGGCTGAGCAAATGGCCGCACAACGTGAAGTAACTCGTTTAGAAAAAGAAATAAATGAGCATGAAGGTTACGCTGGACAAGCGCTTGAAAAAGGCGATGAAGCATTAGCCCTTGCAGTAGCCGAAAAAATTGCCAACTTAGAAAGTAGCTTAGCAGCACAACAACAAGCTCACGACAGCTTTGCAGGCAATGCTGAAAGATTAAAAGAGTTGGTTAAAAAAAGTGAACGCCAAGTAAGCGAGCATAAACGCCAATTATCTATGGTAAAAACCACAGAAAGCGTACAAAAAGCAACTTCGGCAATTACTGATAACTTTTCATCAAGTAACTCAAAACTGTTAAGTGCTAAAGACTCATTAGAACGAATTAAAGCAAAACAACAAAAATTTGATGATAAAATGAAAGCGGCAGAAGTGCTTGAATCTGAAAACTCGGACACATCATTGGCAGCACAATTGAAAGCCGCAGGTATTGGCTCTCAAGATAGTAGCGCTAACTCAGTACTTGATCGAATTAAAGCGAAACAGAAATAAGCATAACAAGTAGCTGAACAACGAGTAAAATTAAATATTGAGTAGTAAATTGCTGTAATTTACTACTCGTAGCTTTTTACTCGTAACTGTTTTCTAACTAAAGGTATTTTATGAGTTTTTTTAAAAAAATTTTCAATAAAAACAAGCAGGAACAACGTAAGTTAACCCATGTAAACCAACTTTTAGTGGGAGATATTATTGTATTAACTGACAGTTTTGCATTACCTGAAACATTGCGTAACCAACAGCTACAAGTTACGGCAGTAAACAGTTATGAATATGAGCAAGAAACTCAAACAGAATGGACATTACAAGGTAGTAATGACCTTTTATTATTTCTAACATTAGACGTTGACGATACAACAGAGCTTAAATTTGCCTTAAAAATTGAGCATGAAGACGTAGAAACTTTATTTGATTTAGATTCCTTTTCTCAAATTTTTGATGAACCTGGACAAGCATTTTTAGAGAAGCAAGCAGATAACAACTTAACAACGAGTTGGACTAGCGAGCAATATCAACAAAATGTGTTTGCAAAAGTAGGTTATTTTCATCGAAAAGATCATCGCAGCGAAAACCTGAGTGCCTACGAAGGTAAAGACAGCGGGGAACAATTTGAGCTGTATACCTTATATAATGAAGATCAGAGCAAAGGCATTGATATTGAGGTATGGCAAGATGGTGATACTGATGTTTTCCTAACCATTTTCAGACCATTAACCGATATAGTTGACATGTATCCAGCAAGTTAATGATACCCATTCTAATAAACCTGAGCTCGGCTTCATAAATGAAAAGTGACATAATTAGAGACACTCATGACTAAAAAAATGCCTGAAAAATGGCAATCTTCAATCAAAGCAATCAAAGCGGTTCAGGTCGCTTTTGATATGGATGAAAAAATACAACTATCAATTAGAAAACAAGCCCTTGACGCTGGTTTAAGCCCTTCAGATCAAATTCGTGATATTTTAGGGCTTGCTATTAACAAGCGTCCTAAACGCCCTCGCCTTACCGTTAGTTTAGCACCCGATGATTACCAAGTACTCGCTGAAAAATATGGTTTAAAAGCAGAGCAACAACTTGAAATTAAAAGAAAATTAATGGACGAATTAATTGAGCATGTCAATACAACCGAAAGTAAGTAAAAGTTAACGGCTTGAGCTTAATAAGAATATAGGCACGGCCATAACTTAAAAGCAGTTAAACTAAAACTGCGGTATAGAGTTTTCTATAGCTAATTAACTTGCTGTTATTTCATCATAATACAAGCTATAGCCGCGTGCCGCTTTACTCACGTTTGAAGGCTCCATTGAGACAATCTCTTTTAATTGCTTTGCCAGCAAAAATAGCGCTTGTTCATCACCACTGACTAATTCAATTTCTATCTCGTTAATATATAACTTAGGTTCGCCCTTCAACGTACAAATTTCACCTAGATCAAGGGCAAGTTCAATCACATTCTTACCTTGATGAATAAGCCATGTTTGTCTAGTAAAATTAGTGGAAAAGATCACATGCAAACTTCGCTGTAATTGGTCAATATTAGTTCCTGCTGGCCAAATATTAACGGGGAAAAGTGCTAGGTTTAATTGACTATTTAGAATATCAACATTGTATTCAGGTCGTTTATGCAACCCATCAATAACGTTGCCAGCCGTTTTTATTGTTTGTTCAAAGAAATGAGGCTGATTTTTATCTTTTTTATTGAGTATGGTTTTAGCTCGAATGCGCAAACCAAAATCTATTTTTCTTAAATCTAAATCATCATTATCAAAATAATCATTAATTAACTGATATTGATGCATTTCAAAGGAATAATTTTCTGCCATTAGCATATTAGTGATATTTGCAACCACCGAATTATTTTCGTCAACATTTTCTGACAACTGATATTTTAGCTCTATTTCTGTATTCATCTAATTCAAATTTTCATTTTACAAGGGTTATTTACTGCACAGGATACACTTTGTTTGTCAACAGACCAAAGGATTCCTAATCTTAGCTTGATATAAAGTCGCCAAACACATAATATCTCCTTTTCAATGATTTACTTTTACCTAATGGTTGTTCCATGAATATTTTTAGCCTATTTATAAAAAAAGCAATTAAGCAAAATACCGTCAGTTTTTTTATCCTGTTTGTTTCAGTATTTACTGCTCATGCACAAGAAAATCAACAAGGTTACATTTCAGACGATCTGACTATTTTTATGCATGCTGGCCCAGGCACTAATTATCGTATTTTGGGTACTATCAACGCGGGTGCTCAAATACAAACGACTGGCCAAGAATCGAATGATTACAGTGAAATTATTGATGATAAAAACAGAATAACTTGGGTAGAAACGAAATATATTACACGTCAGCCTGGATTACGCTTTGTCGTGGCCGACCTTAACGGCAAACTAGCCAGTGGAAGTGATTATAGTACCAAGCTTGATGGCGAACTTAATGAAGTAAAAAACAGCTTAAATTTACTTACTAAAGAAAAAGAAAAGTTACAAACAGAATTAAAACTAGCTCAACAACAACTTAAAGTAGCCGAAGACAAGGTTAAAGACCAAGACACAAATATTAAAAAGCAATGGTTTTTCAATGGTGCTATTGTCTTAGGTATAGGTCTAATTGTAGGGCTAATTCTACCTAGATTTTTTGCACGTCGTCGCAGCTCTATGGATAGTTGGGGATAACAGTTAAATATAACCTTATCTTTCAACAACCTAAAATTATAAACACATGAAAATATTAGTGATTCCAAATCGTGGACGTTCATTCAATGCTGTGCGTCCTGAAGCTGAGTGTTATATAGATTTAGCAAAGTCTGGTCATGATGTCACCATTTTAACCTGTAAAACTAATGCTTATCTGGAAAAATATAAAAAGGCTGGCTTAAAAATTGTTTTTTTAGCTTCGTTAAAGAAACACAGCTGGGCAGTAATTAAGCAAATTCACCAGTATATCAAACAACACGGTATTAATGTTGTTTACGCCACTGAGTCAAATGGTATCCCTAATGCTGCATTTGGTTGCCTAGGCACTAAAGCAAAAATGATTGCTTATCGAGGCACCTCAGGTGGTATGTATAAAACCGACCCAAGTAATTACCTTTGTATGCTACACCCTAGAATAAACGGAGTTATTTGCGTGTCTGAAGCAGTGACTAAACACGTTAAACCTAAAATGCGTCATAGCATTCAACCTAAAGTAGTAACCATTTATAAAGGGCATGATTTAGCTTGGTATCAAGAGCAAGCCATAGAATTAAATAACTTACACACTCACAGTGATAATTTTAATATTGTTTGTATCGGCAGCCCAAGACCTCAAAAAGGCATGCAATATATGCTTGATGCGATGAAAGAGCTTTCTGATATCGAAAATATCAGGCTAATTCTTATTGGTGATAATTTTGATTGCGAACCCTACAGTACCAATATTAAAGCCACGGGCATGGCAGATAAAATAATACAAACAGGTTTCCGCTCTGATGTACCACAAATAGCTAAGGCTTGTGATGTCTTAGTGTTGCCGTCTGAGCGAGAAGGATTGCCTAGGGTGGTACTTGAGTCATTAGCCGTAGGAACGCCTGTTATCACCTCAGCGAATGAAGGCGCTATGGAAATTATTGAAGATAAAATAAATGGCTATGTTGTGCCTATCGGTAATGGTAAAGCCATCGCTGATCGTCTCCGATTATTAATTCAAGACAGAGGATTACTGAAACAATTAAGTGATAATGCACAAAACACAATTAACACTAAAATGTCTCATACAAAAACAGTGCAAGATATGGAAACATATTTTCAATACATGTTGTAAATGCTGTTTGCAAGTATTGATGCTTAATAGATCTTTATAGGTATCAAAACTTCCAATATTTCAATTTTTTTCGCATTTTAAAACCTCTTAATACGTTTAAAGGTTTAGCTTTTTTCGGCAAGTTTTCCCCGTTTAGTAGTTCATCAGCAGCAGCCAAAACCCTTAATGAAGACTTACCATCAATATAGGGATGAGTATTATCAATAAAAGATTGTATTTTTTCTTGCAACTCCTTGGGATAAGACAAAGCATAATCAATACTTTCTTCAAGCTTATTTTTATCTGTAATATTGATCATATAATCTTTAGGATCAATATTATCAAACGTTACTACAGGTTTGTTTTGCATAAGAAACATCATTAAGACCGAAGATGTATCACAAACCATTACATCAGCTTGTTGTAGTAGTGGAATAACATTATCAGTTTCAATAAATGACAAATGCTCACTTTCAAGACTTTTATATTGTTCAATTATGTTAATAGGCATTTTAGGATGAAATTGAATCAACCATTGCCATTTCCCTGTTGCACTTAACTTTTTGACTGTTTCAAACAAGTGAGGAGCACAAGTTAACGCACGAGAAAAAGTAGAGCACATTAGAATAGTTGGTTTGATATTTTTTTTAATTGCAGATAAATCAAAAAGAGGATCTAAAGCTGGCCAGCCAGTTTGTTTTACTGAAAAGTGCTGATGTTGTTTTGCTAGCTCTTCAAATGGTAACGTTGTATTCGGTCCCTGAGTACAATATAAATCAAAACAGCCTCGAATATTAAAATGGTCTTCAAAACCTCGTCTGTTCCGTTTTCCTGCATTAAAGCCGTGGAAAATGCCAACCTTAATACCAGGAATAAAATCAGGAACTACATTACCAGGTACAAACACAACTTTTGGTTTATATTCTTGTACCTGTGAAATAGTGTTAAGTTGTTGTTCATTGGCCTGCAAATACTCATGATTAACTTCATTTCCCTCTAAAAACCAGGCAACCTGATCACCTCTAGCCAATATAGCCGCTTGTAATGGGCGCAAAATAGCATAAGAATAATTTTGAGAAATATAAAAAAGGTAATGTTTACCAGCCATAACACCGCAACTTATAAAATAACATCATAAAAAGGTTAGCATTTTAAACCTATATAATCATGATGAAAACACGTATACTCTTTTTTCTTCAAATGATTATTTTTCAGCATCAAACATGCAAACGTTACCAATATTCAATGGATCTTTTTCTACATGTTATTTTCATCTTTATTATTAAAAAAGCGAATTGTTTTTAGTCTTTTATTTATCAGTTTGCACCTCTCAGCAGAGCCTTGGATTGACACCTCAGATATTTATTTAAAGGCAAATATTCAATTACTCGCAGACACAGGTTATATTCTTACACCAGTAACAACTTACCCGTTAATGTGGCACGATATATCACGTGATCTAAAAAGAATTGACCAAGATGAATTAACCCCTAACCAAAAAGATGCATACCATTATATAAATCATCAATTAAGGCTAGCAAAAAAAAATCAAACCCGCATCAAGTCTCAAGTGGGATTAAAAGATAAAAGATTTACCAGCTTTGGCGATGCTGCCAGTAATAAAAACAGTATTGCTCTACATTCCAGTATTATGTATGAGCACTTTGCGGCAAAAATAGTATCTAACTATATTAGCAACCCAAACAATGGTGATAAATTACGTTTTGATGAAAGCTATATCGCCGCTTTTATCGGTAATTGGGTTATATCCTATGGTCGCCAAAATCGTTGGTATGGGCCTACATGGGACACCAGTTTAAGCTTAACAAACAATACTAGACCCATCAGTGCATTGAGTATTTCACGTAAATCCGCAATCCCCTTTGTTATTCCGTTTACCGAATTTGATATTCCTTGGACTGTGAGCAGTTTTATGGGGAAAATGGATGACGAGCGCACCATAAAAAATACTTTATTATGGGGCTTTAGGCTCAATTTCAAACCATTTAAAAACCTAGAAATTGGTCTAACCCGCTTAGCGCAATGGGGGGGAGATGGACACTCACAAAGTATGTCTACCTTTAGCGATATTCTCATTGGTAAAACTAACTGTGGCGTTGACGACCTCATTTGTAATGAAAACAACCCTAACCCTGCAAATCAACAAGCAGGTTATGATTTACGCTATAGCTTTAACTTATTTGAAATACCCATGAGCATTTATGGACAAAAATTTGCTGAAGACGGTAAAGAAGGAAAATTAAACTATTTAACCAAAGCCCAACCTCAATTTGGCTTTGATGCACACTTAACTATTTTAGAAAAACCAACTACGGTGTTTTTTGAATTCACTGACAGTTTAGCTGATTGCGGTGAAAGAGATAACATTGGTGATTGTTACTACGAACACTCAACTTATGTAACAGGTATGCGCTATTATAACCGAACACTGGGAAGCACCTATGATAATGATGCAAAAACTTATGTTTTAGGTGCTATTTCACAACTGAATACCAATACAAGATTAACGACTAAATTACGCTATTTAGATCTTAACTATGACAATAGCGACAAAGCACCAGAAACGCCTACTATAGGTAATAGTGTTACGAGTATAGCCGAGCAAGTGTGGATGTTATCAACCAGTATTCAGCATGATTATCAGCATTGGCGTTTTACACTTTCTAGTGATATTAGCCAATCACGTTTTAAAAATGACCTTGATAAAGACACAGAGTTTAATGCATCGCTACAAATAGAATACAACCTTTAACCTACCTTTAATTTGTTTTTATCTGTTTATTACTAACCTATATAACTAAACCATCTAGCATTTTAAAAACTTTCATTTGACAAAAATTGAGTAAATGCGTTATTAATAGGTCTATATTATATAGTTATTTGGTTTTGTTGCTTTTAATTGATTTAAATATCATTAAAAATAACACCACAGGAAAGTAAGTCAGCAAATGATAGTAGTAATGAATAAAGTTCTCCTCAACCTCCTCCTCGTACTTAACGTGCGCGGCTAGGTTTTATTGCTTATTCATTAACATTTTCAGAGACTACTCAAAAAGAGATAACTCTAAGAATACACAAATAAGAATTCACTAAAACCCGCGCTAATCAACGCGGGTTTTTTTACGTCTATGCGTTGGTTAGCTTTTACAATATTAATAAACTAAATTAGACACACAAAGGATACAAATATGAGCACTTCATCTTCAAAAGATTCATTGTCTAAGGATAAGGTCATTATTTTTGACACTACCTTACGTGATGGCGAGCAAGCATTAAATGCTAGCTTATCGGTACATGAAAAACTTCAAATTGCATTATCGCTTGAACGTTTAGGCGTAGACATTATGGAAGTTGGCTTTCCAGTATCATCTCCAGGTGATTTTGAATCAGTTCAACAAATTGCTCGTACCATTAAAAATGCCCGAGTGTGTGGTTTAGCCCGTGCTGTTGAAGCCGATATTGATGCTTGTGCTCAATCATTGAAAGTAGCCGACCAATTCCGTATTCATACTTTTATTTCTACATCCGATGTACATGTTCAGCAAAAATTAAAAAAAGAATTTTCTGACGTACAAGCCATGGCAGTACATGCCGTTAAATACGCCCGAAAGTTTACCGACGACGTTGAGTTTTCTTGTGAAGATGCGGGTAGAACGCCCATTGATAATTTATGCCGTATGGTTGAAGCAGCCATTACCGCTGGCGCCACCACAGTAAACATTCCAGATACCGTAGGCTATACCCTGCCTTTTGAATTTCAAGGCATCATAACCAATTTATTTAATCGTGTGCCTAATATTGATAAAGCCGTCATTTCAGTGCATTGCCACAATGATTTAGGATTAGCGGTTGCTAACTCAATGGCCGCTGTTCAAGCTGGCGCACGCCAAATTGAATGTACAATTAATGGTATTGGTGAACGCGCAGGTAATTGCTCATTAGAAGAAGTTGCCATGATCATGAAAACACGTGAAGCATTATTAGGTGTTCATACTAATATTAAACACCAAGAAATCGCTCGCTCTTCTAAATTAGTAAGCACTTTATGCAACATGCCTGTGCAACTAAACAAAGCCATAGTAGGCGGAAATGCTTTTAGTCATTCTTCAGGTATTCATCAAGATGGTATGTTAAAAGCTAGTAATACTTATGAAATTATGACACCAGAAAGTGTTGGTATTGCTAAAACTAAATTAAACTTAACCTCTCGCAGTGGTCGCCATGTTATTAAGCACCGTATGGAAAGTTTAGGTTATAAAGAAAGCGATTATCAACTTGAACAACTTTATGCTGACTTTTTGGCATTGGCAGATAAAAAAGGCCAAGTATTTGATGATGATTTAGAAGCTATGTTGTTTAATATTCAACAACAAGACACACAGGATTATTACCGTTTAGATACTATCAATGTACAGTGTGGTGATGGTGAATTTGCTACCGCTAGTATAAAACTTTTAGCAGGTGATGACATTAGCAAGGTACATGCGGCCACAGGTAATGGCCCTGTAGATGCACTTTATCAAGCGATCAAACAAGCGGTTGATGTAGAATTTGAAGTCAGTGATTATAAAATATCGAATAAAGGCTCTGGTGAAGATGGTTTAGGTCAAGCCGACTTAGTAATCACTTGGCAAGGAAGAAATTTTCATGGCTACGGTTTAGCTACCGATGTTATAGAGGCCTCTGGACAAGCATTAATTCATGCATTAAATAGTATTAACAGAGCAAAAACTATAGCGGAACTTAAAGCCGCAAAATAAGTAGAGAGCATAGCTTGGTTTAAAATATTTTGAGCCAAGTTAGAATACAGAAAATTATAAGGTATAGAAAACATGTCCAACATAGCAGTATTAGCTGGCGATGGTATCGGCCCAGAAGTCATGGTTGAAGCCAAAAAAGTATTAACCGCCATAGCCAAAAAATTTAATATAGTCATTAACACAAAAGATTATGATATTGGTGGTGCAGCCATTGATAACCACGGTAATGCCCTACCTGATTCAACCATGAAAGGTTGTGAAGAAAGCGACGCCATTTTATTTGGTAGTGTCGGTGGCCCTAAATGGGCAAACTTACCGCCAACAGAACAACCAGAGCGTTGTGCATTATTAGGTTTACGCGGCCGTTTTGATTTATTTTGTAACATGCGACCAGCAACGTTGCAACCTGCTTTATCAAGCCTATCAACCTTACGTGAAGATATCTCAGCACAAGGTTTTGATGTATTAGTTATTCGTGAATTAACGGGTGACATTTATTTTGGTGAACCTAAAGGTCGTAAAGGCGAAGGCGAAGAAGAAACTGGCTTTGATTCTATGTTTTATTCACGTCGAGAAATCAAACGTATTGCTCATCTAGCCTTTCAAGCGGCACAAAAACGCAATAACAAAGTCACTTCTGTGGATAAAGCCAACGTTTTAGCCACAAGCCAATTATGGCGTCAGGTGGTTGAAGAAGTTGCTGTAGACTACCCAGAAGTGACACTAGAACATTTATATGTTGATAATGCAGCCATGCAATTAGTGCGCGATCCAAATCAATTTGACGTAATGTTATGTCCCAATTTATTCGGTGATATTTTATCTGATATTTGTGCCATGATCACCGGTTCCATGGGCTTGCTTCCTTCAGCAAGTTTAAACGAACAAGGTTTTGGTATGTATGAGCCTGCAGGTGGTAGTGCACCCGATATCGCAGGGAAAGGCATTGCCAATCCAATTGCCCAAATTTTATCTGCGGCACTTATGCTACGTTATAGCTTAAACGAAGATGCTGCTGCAAAAGCGATTGAAGACGCAGTAGCAAGTGCTCTAGACAACGGCATATTAACTGCAGATTTATTACCAAGTCATAATAGATCAAACGCAAAAACCACTAGCGAAGTGGGTGATTATATCTGTCAACAAATTGAGGAAGCGTAAACATGACCGCCAATAATACTGCACCAAAAACAATGTACGAAAAGTTATGGCAAACGCATTTAGTGGAAGAAAAAGTCGGTGAAACACCTCTACTTTATGTTGACAGACATTTGATTCATGAAGTGACATCACCTCAAGCTTTTGCAAATTTACGTTTTCATAACCGCCCTGTTCGTCATCCTGAACGTACCATAGCAACGATGGATCACAACATATCTACTCGCTCTATTGAAATTGATGCTGCGGGTGAAGGTGCTGCCAATCAGTTACGCGCATTAGAAAAAAATTGTAAAGAGTTTGGTATTGAACTATTCGGTATGGGCCATAAAAACCAAGGTATCGCCCACGTTATGGGACCAGAGCTTGGTGTAACTTTACCTGGTACTATCATTGTTTGCGGTGACTCTCATACCGCAACTCATGGTGCTTTCGGCGCTTTGGCGTTTGGTATTGGTACTTCAGAAGTTGAGCATGTTTTTGCAACACAAACCTTACGTCAAACAAAAGCAAAAACCATGAAAATTGAAGTAAAAGGACATGTAGGCAAAGGGATCAGCGCAAAAGATATTATTTTAGCCATTATAGGTAAAACAGGTAGCGCAGGTGCCACAGGGTATGTTGTTGAATATTGCGGTGAAGCAATTGAAGCATTAAGCATGGAAGAGCGTATGACCGTTTGCAACATGAGCATTGAATTTGGAGCAAAAGCTGGCTTAATAGCACCAGACCAAACAACATTTAATTATGTAGAAGGCAAAGAATATGCACCTAAAGGCGAAATTTTCCAACAAGCTGTTGCTGATTGGAAAAAGTTGAAATCAGATGAGGGTGCCATTTTTGATGCTGTAATTACACTTGATGCTAAAGATATTAAAGCACAAGTCACTTGGGGAACTAATCCTGGACAAGTGATTAGTGTTGACGGCACCGTTCCTTCTCCCGATGATATTGATGATCCCGTTGAAAAAGAATCATGTATCAATGCATTAAAATACATGGACTTAACAGCAGGAACTAAAATAACTGACATTCACGTTAACAAAGTATTTATCGGCTCTTGTACTAATTCACGCATTGAAGATTTACGTGCTGCGGCTAACGTTGTTAAAGATTTTACGGCTAAGGGTCAACGTGTACAAAGCACTGTAGATGCCATTATTGTGCCTGGATCTTACCGCGTTAAAACACAAGCTGAAAGTGAAGGCTTAGATAAAATATTTAGTGACGCTGGTTTTGAATGGCGTTTACCGGGCTGCTCTATGTGTTTGGGCATGAATGATGATGTACTTGAAGAAGGCGATCGTTGTGCTTCAACTAGTAACCGTAATTTTGAAGGGCGTCAAGGGCGTGGCAGCCGTACTCACTTAGTGAGCCCTGAAATGGCAGCCGCCGCCGCCATTGCAGGCCATTTTGTCGACTTAAACGCATAACTGTCACCAACCTACAGAGGAATTTAATATGGAAAAATTTACCACACACACAGGCTTGGTTGTGCCATTAGATATCGCTAACATCGATACCGATCAAATCATCCCAAAACAATTTTTACAAAAAACTGAACGTATTGGCTTTGGTGTACATTTATTTCACGATAGCCGTTATTTAGACCATAATGGCAAAGAACCAAATCCTGATTTTATTTTAAATAAACCTGAATACAAAAACGCTAGTATTTTATTAACCAGAGAAAATTTTGGTTGTGGTTCAAGCCGAGAACACGCTCCTTGGGCATTAGAAGAATATGGCTTTAAAGTCATTATTGCACCAAGTTTTGCTGACATCTTTTATGGTAATTGTATCAATATTGGTTTATTACCCATTAAATTAGCAGAAGACCAAATTGATCAATTATTTAAACAATCAGGTAACGCTAAACTTAATCTTACCGTCGATTTAGCTAACAATACTGTAAGTAATGGGGGTATTAGTTTTACTTTTGAACTTGGTCAGTTTCACAAATACTGCTTAGAAGAAGGTGTTGACAGCGTAGGTTGGACCTTAAATAAGCTTGATAAAATTAAAGCTTTTGAAGCAAAAATGCCTGCTTGGCAATAGAAAGTATGAACTTGAGAATGCCCTATAGCATTCTCAAGTAAATTCTCGCCAGTTATTCACAGTGCAGATAGGCGAGAATTTACCAGTTAGTTAACGCAGGTAAGCTAAATTTTTCGCCTCGGTAAGTCAAAATGACCTGTTGAGGTAAAATTTTCTCAATATAAACTCCATTGGCAATACTGTCTCCTTCATAACGATCTCGGCCATTTACATTAACCCAACCTTCGCCATCAGAGGCATATATATGTTGTTCAAAATGCAAACTTGGTACACCTTCTTGCACCCAAGCAGGCATTTGCGTTAGTGATTTAACCTTGCTGTCTGCCGTTTGAACTGGTTTAGGCTTAAGTGCATTTTTTGACAACGTTTTAGTGTCATCAATAGCAGCTTGAAAGCGCGCGAGTAAATCTTCAGAAACGCCTTCAACCGCTTCTATTTGGTAGTTTTTTGGGGCTACTTCTGGTTTAGGTTTAGGTTCAATATTTTTTACAGTTTTCGGTTCAACTGTCATATTTTTTTGGGTTAGTTGACCAACAGGTTCAGTGGTTGCATCTTCCACAGTCGCTTTAGCAGGTGTTATTATTTTATCTTCTGAGCGTTTTGGCTTATCACTACTTACAACTAATTGCACTTCTGGTGCTTTTGGCTTTAGCTGCTCCTGTATTATCTTTTCATTGGTTTTTTCTAACGGCTCTTTTACTTGAATCGCGGATTGCTCTTTAACTAACTCATTACTGGCTACAGAAGCAGTGTTCTCTGATACTTGTTGTGGCGACTTTTGCTGACCTAACCAAAACCCTGTTACTAATACAACAAATAACACGCCAGCCGCCAAAGCAATTTGAATATTTTTATTCTGCCACCAAGGTAATAAATCAAAATCATCACCTAACGCATGGCTAGCTGCTTTGAAGACTATTTTTTTATCTACTACCGCGTTATTAGAATTATATGCTTCTATTAAGGCACTATGACACAGTAAATTAATCAACCTTGGAATGCCTTGAGATAATTGATGGATTGCTGCTAAAGCCCCTTTATTGAAAAGCGCTCGATGGCAATTAGCAACTGACAGTCTATGTTTGATATATGCAGCCAATTCTAATTTGTTTAACGGTAGTAAGTGATATCGAGCTGTTATACGCTGTGCTAATTGTCGTAAATCACGACGTTTAAGTAATTGCTGTAATTCAGGTTGTCCAATTAAAATAACTTGCAACAATTTTTTAGTATCAGTTTCTAAATTAGTTAACAACCGCAACTGTTCTAATACTTCAGCCTCTAAATGCTGTGCCTCATCAATAATCAATAAAGTGTTTATATTGTTTGCATGGTTTTTTAATAGTTTCTCAGCAATTTTATCTGTTAAGGTTTTTAATGTAGCTCCTGTTTTACGGTAACGAATTTTTAATTGATCACAAATCGTTGCGAGTAACTCTTGGCTTGATAATGTTGGGTTCAAAATAAAAGCCAATTGTGTGTTTTCAGGTATTTCAGCCATTAAACAACGACTGACTGTTGTTTTACCTGTACCAACTTCACCTGTTAATAAAACAAAGCCACCATTATCACCTGAGCCATTGATCCCTAACCCATGAGTTAAATGGCTCAGCGCTTCTCGATGCCTATCACTCATAAATAAATATTTAGGATTTGGGGCAATAGAAAAAGGTAATTCACTTAAGGAGAAAAAATTTGTGTACATAAAAACGTTGCTGCAATTTAAAAGACAATAATACGTTGATAAAATTAACCTGTTGACAGGGTTATGTCTACGAATATTATGGTAAACTTGTAAACAATCTTATTGAGGTGACCTTTTTGACTACTAAAAACACGAACATTGCAAACATAACTGAACTTGATGTGTACCTTGTTGGTGGAGCCGTTCGAGATGAGTTATTAAACAGACCCTATAAAGACCAAGACTATTTAGTGGTTGGTGCCTCTGTTCAACAAATGTTATCGCTTGGATTTAACCAGGTAGGTAAAGATTTCCCCGTATTTTTACACCCAGAAACTAAACAAGAATATGCTTTAGCGCGCACTGAACGTAAACAAGGTCAGGGCTATACAGGCTTCACGTGTTATGCAGAACCTGACGTAACTATAGAGCAAGATTTATTGCGTCGTGATCTTACTATCAACGCAATGGCCAAAAGTAAAACAGGTAAGATTGTCGACCCATACAATGGTCAGCAAGATCTTGAAAATAGAGTGTTACGCCATGTTAGTTCCGCCTTTGTTGAAGATCCCTTAAGAGTATTACGCGTGGCGCGCTTTGCTGCTCGTTATCACGATTATGGTTTTGTTATTGCAAATGAAACCCTTGAATTAATGACGACTATCAGTACTCGTGGTGAATTATTGACCTTAAGTGCTGAGCGTATATGGCAAGAAGTACAACGCAGTTTGTCTGAAGATCACCCAGAAGTATTCTTCGACGTATTACGTCAATGCCAAGCCCTTAATATTATTTGGCCTGATTTAGAAAAATTATGGGGTGTTCCAAATCCAGCAAAATGGCACCCTGAAATTTGCAGTGGTGTTCATACCATGATGGTATTACACCAAGCTGTATTATTAACGCAAAATAATAAACACAAAGCTGTCATTCGTTTTGCTGCTTTATGCCATGATCTAGGTAAAGGGCTTACCACGAGTGAATATTTACCAAGCCACCCCGGGCACGAAAAAGCAGGTTTACCTTTAGTAGAAAAAATATCAAAACAGCTTAAAGTACCAATATATTATCAACAGCTGGCCTTAAAAGTGTGCGAACATCATTTACATTGCCATAAGGCATTTCAATTGAAACCAAGTACCTTATTGAGAATATTTGATCAACTTGACGTATGGCGAAAGCCGCAAGAATTTGATGACTTTATCATTGCCTGTAAAAGTGACTTTCTTGGTCGTCTAGGTTTTGACAACCGCCCTTACCCACAAGAAAAATATTTAAAAGAAGCCATGCTAGCCGCCTGTAATGTCAATGCTAAAACTTTTGTTGAACAGGGCTTAAAAGGTCTTGCCATAAAAGAAGCCATGGTAAAAGCTCGTTTAAATGCTATAAAAAAAGTCAAAGAACAGCACCAGTTAGGCTAAACGCTTATATCACTTATTTTTAACCGCACTACTCGTTCAACAATGGCTTTAACATACCCTCTAGACCATTTAATTTAACCTCATACATTAACGCCAGTTGTTGTCCTAACTTTCCTTCAGGAAACCCTTTCGCATGAAACCACACTAAATAAGGCTCTGGCAGTTGCAATAATTTTCTACCCGCATATTTGCCAAAAGGCATTGTCATATTAACAGCAGCGACAAGCTGTTCATGATTCATCATATTGTTTAAAGCCATTAATATATTAAAACTGTTTTCTAGAAATTAAAATCCATTCATTGAAAAAATTGCTACTGTGCATTAAGGTTAGTAAATATACCATAAGCAAATAAAAACATGAAAAAAAGTAATGTGTTGTTTAACAGTATAATAATATTAACTATTATATTTAGTGAAGATCTTTACGCCCAAAAAATAACCATTCTCACCGAACATTTAGCGCCATTTCAAGTTGTTAATGAAAAGTCTATTAGTGGTATATCAACTGAAATTGTAGAAGCAACATTAAAAGAAGCAAACTATGAATACGAAATAGCTGCTTACCCTTGGTCTTTATCTTTTAATAGAGCCAAACATGAAAAGAATACCTGCATCTATTCATTAAGCCGAATACCAGAACGTGAACCGCTATTTGAATGGGTAGGCCACATTATTAGTAGTACTATTTCTTTATATTCATTAGCATCAAAACAAATATTTATTAATAATTTAAACGATGCAAAAAAATATAAAACAGCTGTAATCAGAGATGATGTCACACATCATTTTCTTTTATCCAAAGGTTTTATCGAAAATGAAAACCTTTATGTAATGGATAATTACGACTCACTGTTAAAATTACTTGAAATTCCTAACCGTAATATTGATCTAGTTGTTCTTAATGACGACCTTATATACAACCGAGTAAAAAGCACCGAAGCAGCCTCTAAATACAAAAATGTATATAACATGCGTGAACTGACACTCAACTTTCATTTGGCTTGTAGTTTAAGTACTGAGAAAAATATTATTGCTAAATTAACAAAATCCATGAAAAAATTAGAACAAGATGGTGATTTTTCAGTCATTAGAAAAAAATGGCGTTCAACAATGATGAATATGCTTTAACAAAAAAACCCAATCATTACAATTGGGTTTTCTAATGAAATAACACATTATTAAAATTGTTTCTTAAGCCTACGTGACGCTAAGCCAATCATGCCTAATGCAAAAATAGCAAGTGTCGATGGCTCTGGAACATCAACTATGTCTTGTTTTGCCGGTGGATCATGAGCCCAAACACTCATGTGTGACAGGGCATCTCTGTTAACAAAAAGATCTTTATCCCATGTACCTTCAAAATTATATGCGGTATCACCTAGGCTTATACCCAAGCCATTGTCAATCAGATCATAAAAATTAAAATCATAAATAGCCCATGAACCATCAACATTATTTGGTCCCTTCATTACAAAAGCTAAATGATCAAAAACGCTTGGTCGCCCTAGAATCTCGGTAGCAGTAGCTATTGCCGAAGGATCAACGGCTAATAACCAAGTTCCATTATCATAGAAGGATATGTCGATAACTGAATCGAGGTTGAAATCAAGTATAGAGTCGTATTCAAAGTTCCATTCACCGTTCGATTTCGTCTCAGAGCCCCCTAAGCGAATCCATCCAGGATCGGTTTTTTCGCCATCATTATCCAAATCAACCATGGAGTCATTATCATTTGTTAGAAAATAATCTCCAGGAACATAATTATTCTTATCCCGACCTTGTCCCCCTACTTCCTCATTGAGCAATCCATCTCCGAAGCCCCCCATATTGGGAGCTGGATCTTCAGCAAAATCATTATTAGGTGAGGTGACAAATCCCAAGCAAGAAGTCGCTTCAAGTGATGTACCAACAATATTTGATCCTGCAGGAATAACCTGTGTAATACTTGTAATCGTGAAAGTTGAATTTACACACTCACCATTACTTGTTACTTCCTCAATAAGACTTGCAGAACTAAAACCACTAGACAACAAAGATAAAATTGCAGCGGAAAATATTAATTTTTTCATTGTTTCTCCTTAAATTAAAGTCCTTTTAATCAAATTAATCTCTATTGAAAGCAAAAGTCGCACCAACAAATATTTTCTTTATTTATTAATAATTAAGATTAAGTTAAATTTATAACTGTAAAAAAAACTGACATATTATAACAAAAAATAACGAGGTTTTGAAAAGTCAATGTAATGAGTTATGAGTTAATTTTTGCCTTAGACACTGGAAGCTCAATAACCTAGCATAAATTTATAATTAAATTGTGTCTCATAAACAAGCAAAAACACTGTAATAATACCATCATTTCACTAATATTCTATGTTTACACTAAACCCATTATTGACCCATATAAAGCATGACTTCTGAGATAAATAAGCTATCTAACAAACCTAGTTTATTAACTTTTTATAGAATCAGTTTGCGGTTTTTTTTGTAATTTACGCTGTAAAGTTCGTCTATGCATAGATAACTGACGCGCCGTAGCCGAGATATTACCATCGTTTGCTTTTAACACTTGTTGAATATGTTGCCACTGCACTTGCTCTGCTGACAATGTTTCACCGTCAATGTCAGCATTTGTGGCTATGGTAGACGCTTTACTTTCATTAAGCGCTGCTAACAATGTTTGCGTATCTAAGGGTTTAGATAAATAATCATCTGCACCTAACTTTATAGCGTCAACGGCAGTAGCGATACTTGCAAAACCAGTGAGTAAAATAATTCTACTTTCAGGCCTTAGCTTTCTCAATGGTTTAATAATACTTAAGGTAGTTTCTTGTGCTAGTTTCATATCAAGCAACACATAATCTGGCTTGTGTCGATGACAAGCTAATAATGCTTCAGAATTACTGTCTACATGAACACAATGGAAACCGTGTTTGGTTAATCGTCTAGTTAAGGTATTTGCAAAAATAGCATCATCTTCTACAAGTAATAATTCTTTCATTATGTTATTTCATCTGCCAATTAGTGTGGTACAGGTAAACTCAAAGTAACTAATGCCCCACCTTGATGATGGTTTGTTAATGCTAACTTACCACCAAGACGTTCTAAACTGGCATGACTTAAAAAAACAGCCATACCTAAGCCTTGTTCACTGTTAACAGGGTTTACACCGAGTTGTTTTAATTTTTCTAAAGTAAAGCCAATACCATAATCACGAATTATAAATTGCCAGTTTTCCGTTTCTACCTGACTCGTTAATGTAATTTTGGTTGAGTTATTTGCTTTTGTTGCCCTTATTGCATTATTAATTAAATTTAATATAGCAGGCAACAAAGATGCATCCGCCATGATAGTCACATCATCTTGATGTTTTTTTATTAACTCAATGTCAACATCGGGGAAATTTACTCTTATATTTTCTAAAATGTCATCAATTAAATTATTCACAGTAATCGCCGTACTGGTTTGCTCTTTAATAGAAAAAACCATTTCGCGAAATGCATCTAAGCTGTCAGTACAACACTTTAGCTGACTTTTCATATCAATCACAATACTATTTTCTGGAAAGTCTTCATGTAATTCATCAACCAGTAATTGTATTGTTGTAATAGGTGTTGCCAACTGATGAGTCACTTGTGCTGATGCTACACCAAGAGACATAACTTGGTCTTGTTTCAGTAAATTTTCTCTATACGCGGCAATGGCAAGTTCTCGTTGATTAATACTACGCGCCATTTTCCCTACAACTAAGGCAACCACTAGCGCAGAGAATAAAAAGTTAATTCCCATACCAATAAAATGCCCTTCCATATTGCCATGCATAACACTCATGGGTAAAAAGCATAATAAAATGGTATAAGAGCCAATAGCCATTAACGCGACAAAAGCAAGCAATGCAGGAGGTAATGTAACAGCGGCAATGGCAATTGGAATCAATAATAATGAAACAAAAGCATTAGTGGCACCCCCACTAAAAAACAGCAACAACGACAAAAATAAAATATCAGCGCATATTTGTATTAATAAAGCTGACTGACTGACTTGCTGTTTTTTTTGATAAACAAAAAAGCTACCAAAAGTAAATATAACCTCTAACGTAATAACACCAAACAATGGCGTCCAAGGAAGTTGATAATTCAATACTAAGTTAACAAAAAATATCAACAACAATTGGATAACTATAGCAACACTACGTAACACAAGTACCATTTGAACTTGATTAGCTGACTTAAGGTTTACAGAAAAGTTATTTTTTTTAAAGAAAAAAGACATAAATGACGTATAGTTTTTATAACATTAGCAACACGGGTAATGATTGATTTTATCTGTATTTTTTCTCCCTGCAATGAAATAAATCATAAAATGATTAATTATTTTATGATTTATTGCTATTAATCCATTTGCTTTCTTACAAGCTCAAGAAAAAGAGACAATCATTGGCCTTTTAAACACATGTGCTTATTAACTGAGAGAAATAGCGTCAAAGGCGGTTTGTTTTTGTCTGCGGCAAATAAACAAACTACTTCCTGCTTGCTTTTTAGCTTCTGATTTTGCTTTAGAGGCTAAATCAGCAATTTGATGGTATGAGTTATAACACGCTGTATCAGGTTGAATAACGCCAATAGCTAAACTAACAAGAGGGTGAAATATATTATTGCCGCTGCGATCTAAAGCATGATAGCCTTGCTGCTTTTGATGCTCTGTCGTAATAAAAGACAAACTGTGCTTGGTAAAATCAGCTAATATCTGTTGGCAAACCTTTTCAACATCGTTACTTTTAAACATAATTATGAAGTCGTCGCCTCCAATATGCCCGACAAAACAGCATTTATTATTTGTATTGATCATAATACAATTAGCGAGTGTTTTGAGTAATAAATCCCCCTTTGCATAGCCATAAATATCATTAAAAGGTTTAAAATGATTTAAATCTAAATAGGCTAAATTGAATGGTTTTTTATTCTTGAGCATGTAATCTATTTCTTTTTCTATGGCTACATTACCTGGCAAGCCTGTCAATGGATTAGCATATCTAGCCTGCTCTAATTTAGATTCAGTAATACTTTTTAGTAAGTCACGCGGTGAAACAATACCAATATAAAATCCATTTTCTGTAATAATAGAAGGTTGTGTAAACTCTGCATTTGCTCTGGCTGTGAGTAAGGCACTTACCTGCTCTAATGGCATAGAATGTTCAAGTATCAAGTGGTTATTAGATTTTATATCAATCGCTAATTTTTTTGAATAAAGCGCTCTACCATAAATATCAGAATAAGATTCCATCAGTTGGTTTCGAAAAATCATACCTAACGGCTTATTATTACGTAATACTGGAATAGCATGAATATTGAGGTTTTGCGTAAATATATCATAAACATAATTAACGCTTTGATTGTACTCAACTGTTTTTGTAGCTGTTACTAACGAAGCAATAGTTTCTATCGTAGACTTATGTTCTGTCGAGTCGCAAATATCAAGTTTAGGAAATATTCTTATTGGATTGTCGTTGGGCTTGGCTAAGAAAAAACCTTGGCTATATACCATACCAAGCTCACGCAACAATTCAAATTCTTCTTTTGTTTCAATACCTTCAGCAATAATCAGCGCATTGGATATTCGACCTAACTCAAAAAGAATTTTTAAGAATTCTCGTTTCATCACATCTTGATCACATCGATCAATAAAATATCGGTCTATTTTGACAATATCAGGACGTAAGTAACTCCATTGTTTAAGTCCTGAATAACCTACACCTACGTCATCAATGGCTATATCAAAGCCAAATTTTCTATATTTATTTAATGCTCTTAGTAAAATATCACTATTAGGGAAAGGTGATTTTTCACTAATCTCAATAACCACTTGTTGTGGTGACAACCCTGAATTTTCAACTAATTTGATTGTTTCACCATAAGGATGATCTTTATTGAGCATGACATTTAAACAAATATTAATGAATAGTTTTCCTTGTAGTTTCAACGCTACAAAGCATGAAATAGCACTGGCTCGGCAAAGTAACTCAAGTTCAGACAATAGGTTGTGCTGTTGTGCCTTTTCAAATAATACTTCTGGTGAATAAAGCGGTGTATCTTTTGGTCCTCGCGTTAATGCCTCATACCCAACGATACTTTCATTTTCTATATCAAAAATGGGCTGAAAAACCGTTGTGATCATTTTTTTAGCTATAATTGTTTGAATAGTTTTTTGCATTGCCTATCTCTCATTATTCATACCTATATCACGGCAGACTTCCAAAGGGCTTATCACAGTACTAATACCAATCTAACTATGTGATCATTTCTACTTGCTAAAACCACCAATTACATCGTTATTTATTTAATAATTAGAACAACTAGTTATTGAAATAAATGCCTTGTATTTGGCAATTTTTTCTACGTATAAAAAAGATCACCTAATTAATGAAACTAATGGTATAAAAGAATTTATCTCAAGTTAATTAATAACGAAACTGAGTCAACGCCGCCTTTAGTTCACCACTTAAGTTCTCTACCGACTTAGCATTTATTAACACATCATTCGTGTTTTCTTTATTTTTATGCGACAAAGAAGATACGCGGTCCATCATGTTTTTTACTTCTTTCACGGCTTGTAATTGTTCACATTGGTTATGATTTATTTGTTCATTTTTATTGATGATTTCAGTAAAAGATTGCGTAATAACCTGTAAATTAATTTCTGTATTTTTTATCGTTTGTGCGCCTTTGTTTGCAAATGCTTCATTTTGTCTCATTTGCTCAGCAGCCTCATCTGTGGCTTTTCTTATATTGGCAATCACGGTTTCAATTTCTCCCGTTGACTCTTGTGTGCGTTGTGCAAGTGAACGAACCTCATCTGCAACTACAGCAAAACCACGTCCTTTTTCGCCAGCACGTGCAGCTTCTATCGCAGCATTTAACGCTAATAAATTAGTTTGTTCTGCAACCGATTTTATTACTGTTAATACAGAGTTTATTTGCTGTCCGTGTTCACGTAATAAATTCATTTGCTTTGTAGAAAGCCCAATGGCTTCCGCTAGCTGTTTAATTTGTTGTGAAGATTGCTCTACAACGCTAAAATTATCTGTAGCACATAGTTCTGCTTCTTTACTAACGAGGATGGTATTTTCTGTATAAATTTGGGTTTCTTCCACCGCTTTGCTCATTTGCTCAATAGAAACATTTGCATCAGAGAGCTCATTTTGAGTACCATTCACTTGAGTTTTGGCTTCTTGACACGCGATTATTGTACTTTCTGTTGCAGTATCTAACGATGTACCAATATTAGATAAGGTTTCAACGAAACCAACAATTCTATCCATCATTACGTTAAAACTTTGCCCTATTTCTCCCAATTCATCTTGAGTTGTTAGCGCAACTCGTAACGATAAGTTAGATTCCTGTTCAACATTAATCATAGTGCGTTGAAGGTGTTTCAATGGCTTCCTTATCGACTTAAATATTAACCAGCCCAACAATAAAATTAATACCGCAACAACACTCACAGTAATAAAAATAATGTTATTCATTTCTTTCGTTAAAGCACTATTCAATAGACTATCGTCGTGAGCTAATTGCTTTTGTAATAGAACCAGCTGATCTAATTTTAATAAAAATGGCTCTAACGATGCGTACATTTTCAGGTCAACATAATTTCCCATATCGTACGAAGAAGCTTGTTCGATATATCCTGCGATAATATCTATCGAGTTGAGACTTTTTTGGTAAAGAGGCTCCATACTGTCTAATAGCTTTTTTTCTTGAATTGACACATTGCCATTTTGATAGTCTTGCCATTGTTGGGTAATAATAGTTTTCCCATGTTTTATTTTTTCTTGTGCATCTTGCCATAGCTCCATGCCACTACGCGCTTTATGGGCTGTGTCAATAATATTTGAGGTAAATGTTCTGATGATTAGATTAAGCCTTTGGGTTTGGCTTAACCTCGCCTCAAGATTTTGTTGGTTGTTTGAATGACGATCAGTCGATATTTTTATACCAACAAAAATAATAATGCTAAAGAGAAATAAAGGAACTAAAGATAAAATAACAAGTTTACTGCTAACACGATTTAATTGTTTCATTTGAAATCTTTATATTTAAAGGATAAAGCCAAAGACTGGTCGCAGAATAACAAGCCTTTATGACGGTAATGTTACCAAAACATGACGCAAAAATGACAAAGGCATAACACAAATATCACTGTTATATGAAAGAAGAAATTGATACCTCGGTTAATAACATCATCAGAAGAACGAGAGTTTTACTGCACGACTAATTGCTGTAATATATTCATAGCATTACTTTTTTATTTACCTGTAGAATTAAGTAATAACAATCAAACCTACAATAAGCACAAAGACTAAATTATGAACACTCACGATAAACTTGAAGCGACTCATGAACTGGCCACTTTAGCTGGCGGCTGCTTTTGGTGTATAGAAGGTGCTTTTAGCCAAGTTAAAGGCATACACAGTGCAATATCAGGCTATATGGGAGGAACAACAACTGAGCCAACCTACGAGGAGGTTTGTAATGGGGATACAGGCCATGCTGAAGTTGTACAACTATGCTTTGATCCAAGTATTATCAGCTACCAAGAGATACTGGAAATATTCTTCACTTTACATGATCCAACACAGTTAAATCGACAAGGTCATGATATTGGCACCCAATACAGATCAGCAATTTTTTACCATGATCAATCGCAAAAAGAAACATCTGAAAGAATCCTTCAAAAAATGACCCAAGATAAGATGTTTGAAAATGAAATAGTAACGCAAATCAATGCTATTGATACATTTTATTCTGGTGAACAATACCACCAAGACTATGTTAATAATAACCCTGAAAACTCATATTGTCAGGTGGTAGTTTCACCTAAACTAGCTAAATTTAGACAAACTTTTGTGAATAAATTAAAATAAAAACACACTGTAAATGTGGAGGTTAAACAAACTTACACATTCCATGACCTAAAGCAGCATTTGGCCGCGTAATATAACCATAACGAGCATAAAATGCTTCTTTGCCTTTAGCCGCTAACAACCCGATAGTTGACCCCTTTATTGCTGTGCTTGATAAATAATTCTCTATATTTAGCATAATCAACGCACCGATCCCTAATCCTTGATAGTCTGGTAAAACCACGATATCTTGAACATAAAAATACATGATGCCATCACCAACCACACGGCCCATACCAACAAGTTGATCTTCAAAATATACAGCAACATGAAATAGCGAGTTGTCCAAACTGGCTTTAGCATCTTTGGCTGATACATTCTTCCAGCCGATCTTTTCTCGTAAAGATAAAAAATCTTCAACCCTGGGTGCTGTAAAGTCGACTATAAGGCTATCAATGTTAATCATACTAATTTGTATCATTATTTGAAGCGCATTGATAAATCAACCGCTTTCACGTGTTTTGTTAATGCACCGCTAGAGATAAAATCAACGCCTGCTTTAGTATATTCTTGTAATATTTCAATAGTCATATTACCCGACACTTCTAACTTAGCCTTACCGCGGGTTGCAGTTACTGCGGCCTCAATCATTGTTGGTGTAAAGTTATCAAGCATAATAATATCAGCGCCAGCATTCAATGCTTGCTGTAATTCATCCATTGACTCTACCTCAACTTCAACGGTTTTATCACTATGATTTTTCTTTGCAGTTGCCACTGCCTGCGCTATACCACCACAAGCAGCAATATGATTTTCTTTAATTAAAAAGGCATCAAACAACCCAATTCGGTGATTAACACCACCACCACACAGTACGGCATATTTTTGCGCACTTCTAAGCCCTGGTAGTGTTTTTCGGGTATCTAATAATTTGGTATTTGAACCTGATAACTCTTGCACGTATTGACTTGTTAATGTGGCAGTGCCCGATAACGTTTGTAAAAAATTTAGCGCAGTACGTTCACCCGTTAACAAAGTGCGCGCATTACCCTGTAATTCAAACAAGGTAGTATTCGCTTTAACCTGTTCACCATCAGCTACTAACCAAGTAATTTTAGTATTAGGAACTTGTGGTTGAGAATCATCTAATTGAGCAAACACTGCATTTACCCAAGCAATACCTGATACAACACAATCTTCGCGCGTAATAACACAAGCAATTGCTTGTTCATTTTCAGGAATCAACATCGCGGTAATATCTTGGCTCACGCTAGGCACGTTATTATCCACAATCCCTAAATCTTCCTTAAGTGCCCAAGTAACCGTTGTGTTTATGTCGTGCTGTAATTTTATTATCTCATCAGAAAGTACTGAAGTAAGCTGTTTAGAGGTATGCATCTGTCATTCCTATTAAGGGTGTTCACGTAGGGTAAGTTGTTTGCCTGTTTGGCTGAATTCTACTTTTTTTAACGCACTCATACCCAACAAAATTTGATCACTTTTCATTGCAGGATTGATATGTGCGGCCACATTATATAGGAAAATATTACCAATGCTAAGCTGATCTAGTTCAGTTCTGTATACCGTTACCGTACCATTAGCTGTTTGTACAGGGTAACTGCCAAAACTTTGTAATTGTAATTCATCAGCTATATGAGCAGGAATCGACACTTGTGTAGCCCCAGTATCCAGTAAAAAAGTCACAGGCGACTCATTAATAGTACCTAAAGTCACATAATGCCCTTGCTTATTTTGCTTTAAAATAACTTCCGCTTGACCCAAGTTATTTATACCCAGTTGGGGCTGGTTATTAGGGTTATACTGTTTATCAAGCACATCTTGAAAAAAATACATTAATAAAGCTAACGCTATAATCCATGCAAGCCAAACAAATATTTTACCAATTTTGTTTGTCGAGTCATTTTCAGTCATAATATAATTATTCTTACGTGTGTTGTATTTAACAAAAGAGAACCGTTATTGTATGTCGTTAAGCAAACAGAAAAAAGCGATAAAAGGTAATAATTTGCGACCAAGTTTCATTATAACGAATGGCTACCTTGAGGATGTTGAACAGAAAAAATCGAATTTTTTCGCACCTCGTTGTCCTGTTGACCAAGTCAGCTTATTAGTTGTTCATAATATTTCGCTACCTGCTGGTGAATTTGGCGGTGATCATATAACCAATTTGTTTTTAGGCAAAATCAACGCCGATGCACACCCTAGTTTTGCTGATATTGCACAATTACAAGTTTCTGCTCATTGCTTAATTAGGCGTGATGGCAGTATTATTCAATATGTCTCTTTTAATGATAAAGCATGGCATGCGGGAATATCTTGCTTTGATGGTAGAGATAAATGTAATGACTTCTCTATCGGTATTGAGCTTGAGGGTACTGATGATATTCCCTATGAAGATATTCAATATCAACAGTTAGCAAAGTTAGCGAATAGCTTACAAAAAGCTTACCCGTTGATTACTGATGAAAACATTGTCGGCCATTGTGATATTGCTCAAGGAAGAAAAACAGACCCTGGCAAAGCATTCAACTGGCAATACTTTCACCATTGTTTACAAAACCTAAATGAAAGCACGTGTTTTTTTGATATAACATAAAATAAGGTTACTAATGAGTCTACTAAGTTTACTAATTGCTTTAGCTGCAGAAAAATCTCTCGCTTCTTCATACTGGCGTTTCGATTACTATTACCAGCAGTACGTTAATTTTTTTCAAAACTGGTTTAACAACGATACAGCACAAACAAAACTGAAAAAAAGCAATATTAGCTATGCTATTTTCATCTTTTTGCCAGTTGCTTTTGTTTATGGCATTTTACATTTAGTAGACGATGGGCTTTTGCACCTTATTATTTCAACGCTCATTCTGATTGTTAGTTTTGGTTGCATCAAAACCAGAGGAGTTTACAAGCAATATTTACATGCTTCCTTTCAGGGTGAAAAAACCACTGCAGCGCTTTACCATCAACAGTTTTTACAAGATAAAAATTTACCTTATATGGCGTTTGGTCAAGCACTTATTTGGCTAAATTACCGTTATTACATTGCTATTATGCTATTTTTTGTCGTTTTTGGCGCTGCTGGTGTTGTTTTTTATCGGCTATTAACAACCGTTATAGAACAACAAAATAGCAGTTCTATAGAGACAGAAATTACCAACGTTGATGAAAAAGACTTTAAAAATTCACAAATCTCAGCCACAGACACAACACTAAAAAGTGATAACGAACAAACGGCTAATATTAGCGATGAAGAATACACCGAAGAGCAACACAATATAAAGCAACCCCGCGATTGTAAAAATTATCAACAACTCTTGTTCTTCATTGATTGGCTACCAGTACGTATTACATCATTTGGGTATATGTTTGTTGGTCATTTTTCAAAAGCTTTACCTATTTGGCTAGAAAGCTTATTTGATGTGCACAAACCCACTTATAAAATTCTAATTGATGTCGCCCGAAAGTCAGAAGACTTTATGATAGATAAAGACGATTGTAGTGCTGAGCCATGTTTACTTGTTCGTTTAGCTAAACGGAATGTCTTATTATTATTGTCTGTAATATCAATACTCACTTTACTAGGGCTAGTTAACTAACCTAAGTAATTATATGAAGAACCAACAATAGCTGTTTTTAGCACAGCTATTGTTTACACTAAAACACCACTTTAAATTGGTATTACCATTAATTTCAAACAACCAAATTAAACACTTGTTTCAAGCTTTAACTCTAAAATATTTTCAGCTTTTATTTAAAAACTTCCTTGCTTTACTACACCACTTCAACTAAATTACGTTGCAATTATAGTGTTTATTTGCTATTTTTTTGTCTGAAACACAAATGGTAATACCAATTTACCAAGGATTTTCAAGCATCATTTAATGATAAAATAACAATAAAATGAACACTACATAGTGGATTAATTATTAATGACACAATTATTGAATAAACAGCTAAAACCTCAAAAACTTTCTGACATTATCTTAGTACAGTTAGAGAATATGATTATTGAAGGCAGTTTACAGCCAGGCGAAAAATTATTGCCTGAACGTGAGTTAGCCAAAAAATTTGAAGTGTCTAGGCCTTCACTTAGAGAAGCCGTACAAAAACTAGAAGCTAAAGGCTTGGTTACTCGCAAGCAAGGAGGAGGCACCTTTGTAACAAAAGCCATAATGAAATCATTTTCAGATCCTTTATTCGATTTGATGGCGACAAGTAACGAATCGCAATTTGATTTATTAGAGTTCCGCCATGGTATTGAAGGTATGGCTTCATTCTATGCAGCGATGCGCGGAACCACTGCAGATTTTGAACAAATTCAAGCCAAGCATGAACACATTGGTAATTGCCAATTGGAAGATGATTTTCGTTTAGAAGCAAGCGCCGTATATGAATTTTATGTCGCTATTTGTGCAGCGTCACATAACGCGATGATATTACATACGGCTCGTAGCATGGCGGCATTATTGACAGACAATATAGAACAGAACTTAACTATATTAGCAAAACGCCCAGATATCTTTAGTAAGATTACAGATTATAGAAAAAATTTGCTCGACGCTATTCTTAGCGGACAGCCGAAAAAAGCTTGGGGTGCAAGTCATCGCCACTTAGCTTTTATTGAGGAAGTGTTATTAAAACTAACTCAGGAAAATAGCCGTATGGAACGTTCCATGCGAAGAATGTAAAGATTGTAGGTTAAACGAGTTTCGAATTACCAACTATCGATTGTAAGCGCAGAGTTTATAAATTATTTAACTCGCTACTTACAACTAAAGAATATAAACAAATACTATTGGAGACAACACAATATGTCAGATCTACCAAACATTGATATTGATTCATTAGAAACCCAAGAATGGTTAGAATCAATGGAATCAGTACTAGAAAACGAAGGGCCAGAACGCGCTCATTTTCTACTTGAGGCATTAATTGAGCGTGCTCGTCGCGGCGGCACACATTTACCTTTTGAAGCGACAACGTCATACATTAATACAATTCCACCAGGTCAAGAGCCACATATGCCTGCTGACCAAACTATTGAATCACGTATTCGTGCGGCAATTCGTTGGAATGCTTTAGCTTTAGTTTTACGCGCCTCTAAAAAAGATCTAGAACTTGGTGGACATATTGGTAGTTTTGCCTCTTCTTCTACACTTTATGATGTCGGTTTTAATCACTTCTTTAAAGCAGCAACTAACAAAGATGGCGGCGACTTTATTTTCGCCCAAGGTCATATTTCACCTGGTATTTATGCTCGCTCTTTCCTTGAAGGTAGATTAACTGAAGAGCAAATGGCGAACTTCCGTCAAGAATGTGAAGGCAAAGGTTTATCATCTTACCCTCATCCTCATTTAATGAAAGATTATTGGCAGTTCCCAACAGTTTCTATGGGCTTAGGTCCACTTCAAGCTATTTACACAGCGCGTTTCTTAAAATACTTAACTAATCGAGGCATTAAAGACTGTTCAGGACAGCGTGTATACTGTTTCTTAGGTGACGGTGAAACAGATGAGCCTGAATCATTAGGCGCTATTGGTTTAGCTTCGCGTGAAGGCTTAGATAACTTAACCTTTATTATTAACTGTAATTTACAGCGTTTAGATGGCCCTGTTCGTGGTAATGGTAAAATTATTCAAGAGCTTGAAGGCACATTCCGTGGCGCTGGCTGGGAAGTGGTAAAAGTTATTTGGGGCAGCTACTGGGATCAATTACTTGCCCGTGATACCTCAGGCAAATTATTGCAATTAATGAATGAAACGGTCGATGGTGAATATCAAAACTGTAAAGCCAAAGGCGGTAAATACACACGCGAAAAATTCTTCAATAAATACCCTGAAACAGAAGCAATGGTTGCCAATATGTCAGACAAAGATATATGGCGTTTAAACCGTGGTGGTCATGACCCTGTAAAAGTGTATGCTGCCTATCAAAAAGCTATGGACACTAAAGGTCGTCCAACCGTTATTCTCGCAAAAACCGTTAAAGGCTTCGGCTTAGGCGCCTCAGGTGAAGCCTTAAACATCGCCCATAATGTTAAAAAGATGGATATTGAATCAATTAAACATTACCGCGATCGTTTTAATATTCCTATCAGTGATGAAGATATTGGTGATTTGCCGTTTTTCCAATTTCCAAAAGACAGCGAAGAATACAAATACATGATGGCTCGTCGTGAAGCGTTAGGTGGATCTTTACCTGCACGTCGTAAACAACCAGAAGAAACGCTTGAGATACCGCCATTAAAATCTTTTGAAGCAATTACCAAAGGTTCAGGGGATCGAGAAGTATCATCTACAATGACTTTTGTACGTGTATTAAATGCACTGATCAAAGATAAAAAAATTGGCAAGCGCATTGTGCCAATTATTCCTGATGAAGCGCGTACTTTCGGTATGGAAGGCTTATTCCGTCAAGTAGGTATTTATGCCAACGAAGGTCAAAAATATGTCCCTCAAGATGCTGACCAAGTTGCTTATTACCGCGAAGATAAAAAAGGACAAGTACTACAAGAAGGTATTAATGAATTAGGTGCTATGGCTTCATGGGTTGCTGCTGGTACCTCTTATTCTACATGTAATGCAACCACTATCCCATTCTATGTTTATTACTCAATGTTCGGTTTCCAACGTGTAGGTGATTTAGCATGGGCAGCTGGTGATAGCCAAGCCCGTGGGTTCTTGCTAGGTGCAACAGCTGGTAGAACAACGCTTAATGGTGAAGGTCTACAACATCAAGATGGTCATTCTCATATACAAGCAGGCCTTATTCCAAACTGTGTTACTTATGATCCAACCTATGGTTATGAAATTGCCGTTATCGTTCGTGATGGTCTACGTCGCATGTATGAAGAAAATGAAAATGTTTTCTATTACATGACATTAATGAATGAAAATTACCAACACCCTGCAATGCCTGACACTAAAGATATTAGTGATCAAATCATTAAAGGTATTTACCAATTAGAGCAAGTGCCTGCTAAAGCTAAAAAAGCAGTGGCAAACGTGCAGTTAATGGGTTCTGGTACCATTTTGCAAAAAGTACGTCAAGCAGCGCAAATTCTTGCTAATGACTTCAATATTTCAAGTGATGTTTATTCAGTTACTTCATTTAACGAACTAGCGCGTGAAGGGCAAGATGTAACACGTTGGAACATGCTTCATCCTGAAAGCAAACAAAAAACACCATACATCAGTAATGTTATAACGAAAGAAGCTGGCCCTGCTATTGCCGCGACTGATTACATTAAAAATTATTCAGATCAAGTACGCGCGTACATAAACACAGAATACCGTGTATTAGGCACAGACGGTTTTGGTCGCAGTGATAGCCGTGATAATTTACGTCAACATTTTGAGGTTGACCAACATTATATTGTGGTTGCTGCGTTGTTTGAATTAGCTAATCGTGGTGATATTAAACACAGTGTTGTTAGTGAAGCGATTAAACGCTTCAATATTAACAGCGAAAAACTTAACCCACTTTACGCTTAATTTGTGACTAGAGAAGGAAAATAAAATGTCTAATGAAAAAATTCTAGTTCCCGATGTTGGCGGCGAAGAAGTTGAAATCATAGAAATTTGTGTCGCTGTTGGCGACGCTCTTGAAGCTGACGAAGGTATTGTTACGGTTGAAACCGATAAAGCATCTATGGATATACCAGCACCTTTTGCTGGCACTTTACTTAGTTTATCTGTTGCTGTTGGCGATAAAATAAAAGAAGGCGATGTCATTGGTGAAATCAGTGCTGGTGAGTCTACAAGCACTGATGAAGCACCAGCAACTGAAGAAGCAGCTCCTGTAGAAGCACCTGTTGCTGAGCCAACGCCGGCACCTGTTGCTGAAGTGGCTGCTCCTGCCCCAGTAGCAGCGACAACTACGTCTTCGATAATTGAAATTGCCGTACCTGATATTGGTGAAGACGGTGAAGTTGACGTAATCGAAGTGCTCGTTAGTGTAGGTGATACCATTGAAGAAGAAGATGGTTTAATCACACTCGAAACAGATAAAGCCACCATGGACGTACCTTCAACACATGCGGGTACAGTTAAAGAAGTCTTTATTAATGTGGGCGACAAAGTTAAACAAGGCAGTGTTGTTATTAAGCTTGAAACATCAAGTGGCGTAGCTACTGATACTTCACCAACAGCGGCTCCTGCAGCACCAGTTGAAGCACCAGCTAAAGTTGCTCCTACAACAGCCCCAGCTAGTTCACCCGTTCCGCATCATCCACAAGCAGGTACAAGTAAAAAAGGAACTATTTATAGCTCTCCTTCTATTCGCCGTATTGCCCGTGAGTTTGGTGTTGATTTAACCCAAGTAAAAGGCAGTGGTAACAAAGGTCGTATTTTAAAAGAAGATGTACAGTCTTATGTTAAATATGAACTTTCTCGACCTAAAGCCAATGCGGGTAGCTCTGTTGCATCAGGTGAAGGTGGCTTACAAGTTGTCAGTGCCAAAGCGATTGATTTCGCTAAATTTGGTGAGATTGAAACAAAACCATTGTCACGTATTCAGAAAATATCTGGGCCATTCTTACACCGTAACTGGGTGACTATCCCTCATGTTACTCAGTTTGATGAAGCAGATATCACCAATGTTGAAGCATTTCGTAAAGAACAAAATGTAGTTTGTGAAAAACAAAAACTTGGTTTTAAAATCACACCATTAGTCTTTATTTTAAAAGCGGTAGCAGATGCTTTACGTGCTTACCCAACGTTTAACTCTAGCTTAAGTGAGGATGGCGAAAGCTTAATATTGAAAAAATACATTCACATAGGCGTTGCAGTTGATACCCCAAATGGTTTAGTTGTACCAGTTGTGCGTGATGTGGATAAAAAAGGTATTCATGAGCTATCTCGCGAATTACTCGACATAAGCATTAAAGCCCGCGAAGGTAAGTTAAAAGCGGCTGATATGCAAGGTGGTTGTTTTACTATTTCAAGCCTTGGTGGCATTGGTGGAACAGCATTTACCCCAATTGTTAACGCCCCTGAAGTGGCTATTTTAGGTGTATCTAAATCTGAAATAAAACCGAAATGGAATGGTAAAGATTTTGAACCTAAGTTAATGTTACCATTGTCAATGTCTTACGACCATCGTGTTATTGACGGTGCGCTAGCTGCACGTTTTACCGTGCATTTAGCCAGCGTAATGTCCGATATTCGTAAATTAATACTTTAGTCAGAATTTAACAATTATTATTGGCGAAATTCACTGGATCAGCGTAGAATTTCGCCATCAATATTTTCAACCAAATAAATAAGGTTAATAAGGGAAATTATGAGTGATATTCAAACTCAAGTTGTGGTTTTAGGTGCTGGCCCTGGTGGTTATTCAGCAGCATTTCGTGCAGCAGATTTAGGCTTAGATGTCGTATTAGTAGAGAAATATGATTCTTTAGGTGGTGTTTGTTTAAATGTTGGATGTATTCCATCAAAAGCATTACTTCACGTTGCTAAAGTCATTGATGATGCTAAAGATATGGCAGCCCACGGTGTTACTTTTGGTAAGCCTGAAATTGATTTAGAAAAAATTCGTCAATGGAAAGACAAAGATGTTGTTGGCAAATTAACGCAGGGTATTAGCGGTATGGCCAAAATGCGTAAAGTTAAAACAGTCACTGGGTTCGGTAAATTTACATCAGACAAAACAATTGAAGTTGAAGGCACTGATGGTAAAACAACGATCACTTTTGACAATGCAATTATTGCTTGTGGCTCTTCTGTTGTTGACCTACCTTTCATCCCTACTGAAGATCCTCGCGTTATCGACTCTACAGGTGCCCTTGAACTGAAAGATGTTCCTGCCGAAATGTTAGTTTTAGGTGGTGGTATTATTGGTTTAGAAATGGGCACAGTGTATAGCTCATTAGGCTCTAATGTATCAGTGGTTGAATTTGCTGACCAATTAGTACCAGCGGCTGATACAGATATTGTGAAAATATACACTAAATATAATAAACCACGTTTCAAATCAGTGATGCTGTCAACTAAAGTGGTTGCAGTTGATGCTAAAGATGATGGTTTGTATGTAACGTTTGAAGGTAAAAATGCACCTGCAGAACAAGTACGTTATGACAAAATTTTAGTGGCTGTTGGTCGTAAACCCAATGGTCATTTAGTTGCTGCGGATAAAGCCGGCGTAAATGTTGATGAGCGTGGTTTTATCAATGTATCTAAAGAAATGCGTACTAATGTTCCTCATATTTTCGCTATTGGTGATGTTGTAGGACAACCTATGCTTGCACATAAAGCCGTGCATGAAGCACATTGTGCTGCTGAAGTGATTGCAGGTAAAAAGCATGAGTTTGATCCTCGCTGTATTCCTTCTATCGCTTATACTGATCCAGAAATGGCTTGGGTTGGTGTTACTGAACGCGAAGCAAAAGAACAAGGCTTGAACATTGAAGCTGTAAACTTCCCTTGGGCTGCATCAGGTAGAGCAATCGCTTCTGCTCGTACTGAAGGTAAAACAAAGCTTATTTTTGAAAAAGACAGTGGCCGTATCCTTGGTGGTGCCATTGTTGGTATCAATGCAGGTGAATTACTAGGTGAAATCTGTTTAGCTGTTGAAATGGGTGCCGATGCTGAAGATATTGGTTTAACTATTCATGCACACCCAACATTGCATGAATCAGTTGGTTTAGCCGCAGAAATTTTTGAAGGCTCAATTACCGATTTACCTAACGCTAAAGCTGTGAAAAAGAAAAAGTAAACAAAAGATTAAGAACCCAATAATTTAATGCTAAGCCATTAAATATTAATGTTTTAAATACTAAAAAGCCAGCAATTAATCGCTGGCTTTTTTATGAAGCCAAGTTTATTTTTAAAACTTCACTGTACCCCATAACCATATTTTGTCTGTATCAACTTTCCCTGCTGTTAAATCACCTGCAAAGTATGATGCGAATTTAATACCTGCTGAATAATTTTTACTGAAACTTTTAGTATATACTGCATCCACTTCAGAACCTAAATCATCAACCGTAGCCGATGCTTTATCAGCATCAAATTTATGATAAATAACCGACCACTTACCGCCTGCAACTTTACCACCAATACTCGCGTACATATCAGCTAAACCTTCTTTTGGTGTTGCTAAGAATTGATCTGTCCAACCATTAAATTTATGTAATGTTGCTAAGGGTGTAGAAAAACCAAACATACCATCATCTGATCCCAGTAATTCATATCCAGCTTTAATAGTAATACCAGAAAACGATGTACCTAACTCTGCAGCTAAATAATCAGCACTGTAAGAATCAGTGGCACTATCAGAGTCTTGCGTTGCATATTCTAATTTATATGAAATTGTTTGCTCACCAACATCAGCCATACCATTTAAACTTAAACCATAAGTATCAAGCCCATTTTCAACATCATTATCTACTTCTAATAAGTAACTATAAGCAGCTATTTTACCAATAGCTGTTTTATATGACACATTAAGTAAATGATCTTTAGAATCAATATCATTTCCTTGGGCAAAAATTCTATTTCGCTTGGTGATATAGCCATACTCAAGGCTTAGCTCATCAATAGGTTGATACACAAAAGTTATTCCATCAAAAGTTTGCCTATCTTGACGCCAACCTACGTGTCCTACAAATCGGTGATTATCTTTAGTAATCACTTGGCGTCCAGCCTTCATTGTTAATAATTTATTTTTGTACTGTAATACAAACTGATCTAACTCAGTAGTTTCAGGATCTGCTATCACCGAGTAGGCTCCATTTTTCCCTAAAGTATTATTATAATCATCAATACCAAGTACATTACGTGAATCTTCAAATTCTACCAATGAAGAAAAACCCTTAAAGCTGTCTGTAATGTAGGTAACTCTGGTTCGTAATGTCAATGCATCGGCATCTTTAAGAGCATTATCTTGTGAAACATTTTCATAACGTAAATTCAAATTTGCACTCATTTTACCATTAATTAATGCCTCAGTAATTGAATCAGCCATTGCTACTGAAGCACTACTTGTCAATAAAATAGTAGATAGATATAGCGCGTTCTTCGAAGGTTTCATGTATTTATTTCCTCTTATTTTCTTAGTTACGTTTGTTTTAATTTTTTATATTTTCATGTATTAGTTTTACTTTAGACTTAAGTAACAAAGAGTTACGACTCATTAACCGCCTGCTTTACTATTGTTTTTTTTGCCGTAGGTTTTTCAGAGATATTTTCTACTTTTCGTTGTTTTTCGTATAGAAAAGTTAATACTTCAGAGCGTAGGCGGTTATATACAATATCTTTAGCTAGCGATAACCGATTACGCGGTCGTTCTAGGTTTACCTCTAAAATTTCACCCACCGTTGCTTCAGGCCCATTAGTCATCATCACAATACGATCAGAGAGTAAAACTGCTTCATCAACATCATGAGTGATCATAATCACGGTGTTGTTTAATTCATTTTGGATCTCCATTAAGGAGTCTTGCATGTGTGCGCGAGTTAATGCATCGAGGGCACCAAAAGGTTCGTCCATTAATAACACTTCTGGCTGCATTGCTAAAGCACGTGCAATACCTACACGCTGCTTCATGCCTCCTGAAATTTCATCTGGTCGTTTATGCATAGCATGATCCATATGAACCAGTGTTAAGTTATATTCAATCCATTCTTTCATCTCAGCTTTTGACATGGTTTTGTTAAAAACTTGTTTAACTGCAAGTTCGACATTTTGAAAAGACGTTAACCAAGGCAATAAAGAGTGATTCTGGAAAACAACTGCGCGTTCAGGTCCTGGTTTATTCACTTCTTTATTTTTTAGTAATACGCCTCCCTTTGTTGCTTGGTAAAGCCCTGCAACAATATTCAGCACTGTTGATTTACCGCAACCTGAATGACCAATAAGGGATATAAACTCCCCTTTATCTATTTGTAAATCGACTGATTTTAGTGCGGTAAAACTGCCTGTATCAGTAGGGAAAGCCATATCTATTTGACTAATATTTAAAAATGGATTCTCTTTGCTGTCAGTTATTATTGGTGAATTCATAATTTTTCCTTAAGCGTTTACGCTGGTTTTATCCCAAGATACTTTGCGTTGTATAGCTAACATCAACCGATCTAATAAAAAACCTATAAAACCGATAACAATAACTGCGGCCATAATTCTTGCCAGTGAGTCTGAACTACCGTTTTGAAACTCATCCCACACAAACTTACCCAAACCAGGGTTTTGCGCCAACATTTCTGCAGCAATTAACACCATCCAAGCGACACCAAAAGACAAACGCATGCCAGTAAATATCATGGGGATCGATGCTGGCAACACTATTTTTTTAATATGTGTAAAAGTCGGTAAACGTAAAACCTTACTTACATTGAGTAAATCATTGTCTATTGATGAAACACCAATTGAGGTATTAATGACCATCGGCCATAAACTACAAAGACTAACTGTGATCATTGAGGTTAAAAAGGATTTAGACACCATAGGATCATCCGAGACATACATTGCACTAACAATCATGGTAACTAACGGTAACCATGCCAAAGGTGAGACAGGTTTAAAAATTTGCACTATCGGATTAAAGGCTGAATTTAAGCGTTGACTTAACCCCATCCAAATACCTAATGGGATAGCAATGAGAGCAGCAACTAAAAAGCCAGTGGTTACGGTGATCAAACTTGTAAAGATTTGGTCAACAAACGTTTCTTTGCCCGTGTACGCTCTAATTTTTGGGACATAATCAGGATTTTTTTCTATTTTTGCCGCATTGCGTTTAACTTGGCGCTCATAAAATGCACTGGCTTTCTCTCGTTCTGTGATATGTTCATCGTACAAATTAGAGAATTGTTCAACAACAGCCCTAGGACCAGGAAATTCACCTAACGAGGTATTGATATTTTGCGCTGTAATTGACCATAAAAATAAAAATATTGAAATGCCTACAATGGGCAATAACAATGCATCTGAAATTTTACTGACAATTTTCATCTTGGTTTTCATTACTCTCTCAAAAGTTGTTGATTTGTGAATGTGTATTGCTGTTGAACTCATAAATTTATTCCTTTATCGATATGTTAATGTGTATATCCAAACTGGCTATTAATGGGAGTTTTCCGCATCTTCAACAGTATGAATATAAATATCGTTTTAAAGTTTTTGCCCTTGTTTAAGACCAATTTTGAATTTTTCTAAATAAGCATTTGGTTGACTTCCATCGTAAACAATATCGTCAATAAAGTGTTTTTGTGGTGCTTTAAAACCTGTTTCTTTTTCAAAATTAGGAAATTCACTTGCTGAAATTATCTTATCAGCGATAAGCGACTTTGCTGCTTTAGTGTAGATATCAGGACGATATACTTTTGCAGCCAGCTCTTTGTACCATTGGTCACTTTTATCATCAGAGATTTGCCCCCAACGACGCATTTGCGTTAAATACCAAATAGCATCAGAGTAATACGGGTATGTTGCGTTATATCTAAAAAACACATTGAAGTCCGGTACAGCACGTTTATCACCTTTTTCATATTCAAAAGTACCTGTCATTGAATTAGCAATAACATCATAATCTGCACCTACGTAGTTTGATTGCGAAAGAATTTTTACAGCAGCAGGACGGTTTGCATTATTGTTTTCATCTAACCATTTGGCAGCTCGTATTAATGCACGTGTTAAACGAATAGTGGTGTTTGGGTATTTTTCGGCAAACTTCGCGGTTATGCCAAAAACTTTCTCTGGGTTATCTTTCCAAATTTCATAGTCGGTAACTACTGGCACGCCTATATTTTTAAATACCGCTTGTTGGTTCCATGGTTCTCCAACACAGTAACCATGAATTGTTCCTGCCTCCATCGTTGATGGCATTTGTGGTGGAGGGGTTACTGATAACAATGCTTGTGCATCAATTTGTCCTGACGTATCACCTTTGTGAGGCGCATAATAACCAGGATGTATACCGCCTGCTGCCAACCAATACCGTAACTCATAGTTATGAGTGGAAACAGGAAATACCATACCCATTTTAAATGGCTTTCCAGCTGATTTTAATGCTTCAATAACAGGTTTTAACGTATCTGCTTTAATAGGGTGGACAGGCCTGCCATCAGCCATTTTAGGAATACCTGGCTTCATTTTCTCCCAAATATCATTGGATACCGTAATAGCATTCCCATTTAAATCCATGGAAAATGGCGTAATGATATCTGCTTGAGTACCATATCCCAAGGTTGCGGCGATGGGTTGACCAGCAAGCATATGTGCGCCATCTAATGAGCCATCAATAACACCATTTAAGAGGACTTTCCAGTTCGCTTGCGCTTCGATAGTGACATATAACCCCTCATCTTCGAAATATCCATTTTCATAAGCGATGGCAATAGGAGCCATATCAGTTAGTTTAATAAAGCCAAATTTCAGCTCATCTTTTTCAGGTTCTCCTAATTCCTCACTAAACACTGTACTAGCCACCAAAAATGAGATGACAGTACAAAGTGAAACGCTTATCAAAGTAGAGGTTATTAATTTGATCCAATTCATTATATGTTCCTTGCGGTATAAATAAAAATTTAAAGATTAAAATAAAAAACGCTCATCAATACTCAACTTATGTAAGTTGAGTATTGATGAGCGCCATTGCTCAACAGATGAAAAATTTAGTTTCTCATCTTTTACAACGCCATTGTTGTAAGTTCAATTTTCAATTTTTATCGCCATTGATAAAAATGTTTTAAGTAAACTATTACCAGTTTATAACTACAAATAAAGCACAAAACACGCCAAAATATAACCCATTGTTTATTATGATAAAAAACCCACCAACATCTATTTAGCCCCTATTAATTGCACAAAAATAATGAACTGCACCACATATGTTCAAATTGTTTTGGTTATATTAGGTGCAGAAAGCAGAGAGCAAACATCAATAATATTCTTGGCGACCATAGCCAAAGTACTTCCTTGATTCATCGCCATTTTTCGTAACGCTTCATACGACTCTTTCTCAGTTAATTGTTTTTGTTCCATTAATAAACCTTTGGCTCGTTCAATTAATTTTCTACTTTCTAGCTGAGTCTTTGCCTGTTTAAGCTCATTTTTTAATGACTCTACGGCTTTAAAACGTTCGTTAGCAACAGAAATAATACTTTTAATTCGTTGAGGATGTATTTCACTCACAATATAAGCGCTTACTCCCGACTTGATGGCTTTTTTAATCACATTAGGAGAGTCATTTTCTGCGAAAATGATAATAGGCAAAGGTAATAATTGATTTACCTCAGACAAAGATCTCAGTATGGAATTACTGGGTAAATCAGTGGCTAATATTAGAATATTAGGGTTATATAGCTCAATTTGCTCGATAATATTATCATTTTGATAGCTGTGTTGAATGACCTGATAACCAAAGTCAACTAACGACCTAGTTAACAATGACTTTTGGTCAACACCTTTTTCAACAAGTAAGATACTTAATTGCTCGTTCAGCGAGCTATTTAATTGATATTTTGTTGTATTACTCTTTCTAACACTTTTTGTAAATATGCTCATATTTTATCAACTTAACGGTTACTTATTTTCCAAAATTCATTTTTCATAAATCATTAGAATACAAAATTCAAGCCAAAGAATTAAAACAATTAATATCAATAAGTTAGACTTAAAGCTCACTTGTTTATAATTTTTTTGCACCAATATTACTACTTAATAAGCCCCTCTTCTCTCCAAATCAGAGCATTATTGCATTGTGCTTACTTCTTTACGCTCAAGCCTTTAGCATTTAAATGTCAATAGGCGTGCTCTTTTCCCTAAAGGCGTTCTGATTTATAATTCATTAAAATTTACAAAGCTCATATTGAGACTACTCTTGAAAAATTTACGTAAAAACTTAACTCTGCAAATAATTACAATAATAATATCGGTATCATTATTAAGTGGTTGCCAATCATCAATAAATGAAGCAAATAACAGTAATAATCAAACATCTGCACTAACATCAACGCCTTTATCTCCTAGAGTAGAAAACCAATACCTAAGTCAAACGCGAGCATTTAAACGTTCTGAACGTGTGTCTAACGTAAATTATCAATTGAGCTTCAACTTAACAGGCCAAGAAAATTTTACGGCAACATCTACTATTAATTTTAATTTATCAGATAATAAAACACCTTTGACAGTCGATTTAAATAAGGCAGAAATAACAAATTTAATCATTAATGGTAAAACAGTAACTGAACCAAACCTCAACCAAAACTATAACGGCTGGTTTATTACTTTACCTGCTCAGCAGCTAAAGCAAGGTTCTAATAAAGTTTCGGTTAGTTTTACACGTAAACACAACACTAATGGCGAAGGTTTACATCGTTTTAAAGATCCAGTTGATGGCAAAGTGTATCTTTATTCCCATTTTGAACCTGCTGCTGCGCAACAAATGTTTGCCCTATTTGACCAACCTGATCTTAAAGCGACTTATGAGCTAACAGTGTCTGCACCAAAAGATTGGACCGTATTTTCAGCAACCAGAGAAACCAAAACAACACCACAAGGCGAATTTACCCTTTGGCAGTTTCCAAAAACCTTAATCTTGAGTCCTTATAATTTCTCTATGCATGCTGGTCCGTACACAATGTGGCAAGACAATAGCGGCAAATATCCACTGCGTTTATTTGCCCGTCAATCTGTTGCAGATCAAATCACACCAGAACACTGGTTTACCTATACCAAACAAGGCTTTGAGTTTTTTGATGAATATTTTGGAATCAACTATCCCTTTAAGAAATATGATCAAGTATTAGTACCTGATTTTTTATATGGTGCAATGGAGAATTCTGCTGCGGTTACTTTCGCTGAAAAAAGTTTTTTAACCAACGGCGAAATGAGCCAAAGCCGCCGTCAAAGGCTTGCCAGTGTTATAATGCATGAAATGGCACACCAATGGTTTGGTAATTTAGCCACCATGAAGTGGTGGAATGGTTTATGGTTAAATGAAAGTTTTGCAGCATTTATGGCAACCCTTGCCACAAGTGAAGCAACTGAGTTTAACAACGCTTGGCGTAGTTTTTATGCTGGTGGTAAACAAGCCGCCTATAGTGCTGATCAACAAGTCACAACGCATCCAATTGAAGTTCCCGTACCATCAACAGCAAATGCCTTTGATAATATTGATGCAATAACTTATTCCAAAGGCGCTTCGGTACTAAACCAATTGCGTCACTTATTAGGTGAAAAAATCTTCCAGCAAGGTATTCATAACTACTTAAAAGACAACGCCTATAAAAATGCTATTCTCGATGATTTTATCAACAGTTTAGCTAAAACGAGTGGTAAAGATTTAAGCCAATGGCAACAAGACTGGTTATATCAAGCTGGTGTAAATACTATCGAAGCTAACTATCAATGTGAACAAGGTATAATAACTTCATTTGAACTATTACAGTCAGCTGATGACAACCAACCAACATTACGTGAACAAAAAATACAATTAGCACTTTTTAATGCCACTCACCCTGGTTTTAAATTAACCAATAAAATGGCCGTAATCTATAATGGTTCAAACACACCAGTGCATGAGTTAATTGGCGCTGCTTGTCCTGATTTAGTTTACCCTAATTACCAAGATTGGGCGTTTGTTAAAGTTAATTTAGATAAACGATCGTTTGCCACCACCCAAAAAGCGTTAGCACAAATTGAAAACCCTTTACTACGTTCAATGCTTTGGCAAAGCTTATGGGATAGTGTTCTTGATGGAAAACTACCTTTAAATAAATATTTATCCGTAGCATTAGCCAACGTTCCTCTTGAGCAAGATTACACCACCTTAGGGCAAGTGCTTGATCAGTTAACCGCTGCTAACGCTTATTTAAATAAGGGGTTAGGCAGCCAAAATGATTATACAAAAGCTATTGCCTTACAATTAGAAGATATTACGTGGCAAAGTACGTTAGCTAACAGCGACAATAAAAACAAGCAACGTCGTTGGTTTACTAGTTATGTAGCCCTTGCCCACTCGCCTGAGGCATTAGATAACTTATATAAATTACTCACCGCACAACATTCTTTAGAAAACTTATCAATTAACCAAGATGTTCGTTGGGATATTATTGCACAGCTTAGTCGCTTTCAACATGCAAATGCGGTTGAGTTAATCAACCATGAATTAACACTTGATCATTCTGATACGGGTGAAAAAGCAGCTATTTATGCCCGTGTTATTGCCCCTGAATCACAGATAAAATCTGAATGGCTAGCAAAAATTCAACAAAAAAATAGCGAACTTCCTTTTTCTAAATTACGTACTGCAATGACAGCACTTTACCCAAGCGAACAAAATAAACTGAATGAACAAAGCGCCGAACAACGCATAAGCAGTTTAGCAACTATAGATCAAAACAATGGCCCTGTTTTTATGCGCAGCTATAGTAATTTGATTCCTGCAACCTGCAGTGAAGTCAGTGTGGCTAGATTAGAAAAAGCACTCGCTGAATTAACGAGTTTATCCGCTAGCACCCAACGTAACTTACTGATAAAACATCAAGAGGATAAACGCTGTTTGATGATTAAGAATAACTTATCACGCTAACTAGCACGCATAAAGACTAGAACGCGTTATACTTAAAGACTGAACAAGTTACTTGTTCAGTCTTTTTTTATATCAATAGGAATGCTGATGAAAAAAACACCTTTACTTTTCATATTCTTCATAACTTCTCTAAATATTACCGCATGTGCGAGTTCAACAATTAAGCAAACGGATAGTATTGATGTTGCTCGATGGGATTTTGATCACCAAATTCAATTCAGACAAACTGAATTAGCAAAAAACAACTACCAGCTTGAAATAATTCCTAATAACAAAGTAAACTTCACCCGTATGTCAGCTTTCTTATTACGCCAATCCTACCTACTTTGTCGCCAATACCCTTATGAATTAAAGATATTACAAGGTATTGAAGGTTTTGATGATAAACGGGCAATGCCAAACTATATATTTCCTTCTCTCGTGGCTAAAGTTGAATGTAAAGCCATACCAAACGGAAAGACAAGTAAAATTAATTAAACGTAGTTATTCATAAATATAAAAAAGGTTACTTATGTTAAATAAGTAACCTTTTTAGAGTGAAGCTTTCAACCTGCTAAATACAAATTTATTTATGCAAAACAGATACTTTGCTTAACCTATACCACTTTAATTGGTACCGCTTGACCTGCAAACTTAGTACTCATTTCTTGCGTAGGTGGAGTGAATTTAGTTAAGTCAATACCTTCTACTGCACTTTTGTACTCTTCAAGAGTCGGGAAGCGACCAAGTACTGTTGAAAGCACAACTAACGGTGTAGAACCTAGTAGTGACTCACCTTTTTTCTCAGCAGTATCAGCAACAACACGCCCTTGGAATAAACGTGTTGACGTGGCGATAACCGTATCACCAGGTTCAGCTTTTTCTTGGTTACCCATACATAAGTTACAACCTGGACGTTCTAAATACATAATGTTTTCATATTTAGTACGGGCTGCATCTTTTGGATGAGCATCATCAAATTCAAAACCAGAGTACTTCTTAAGAATATCCCAGTCACCTTCTGCTTTAAGTTCATCTACAATATTATAAGTTGGTGGTGCAATGACTAATGGTGCTTTAAATGACACGCTACCATTTTGTTTTTCAATATTACGTAACATTTGTGCGATAATTTGCATATCACCTTTATGAACCATACAAGAGCCAACAAAGCCTAAATCTACTGTTTTACCACCGTAGTATGAAACAGGGCGAATAACGTCATGAGTATAACGCTTAGATACGTCTTCATTATTTACATCAGGATCCGCTATCATTGGTTCATCAATTACATCTAAATCAACAACCACTTCTGCATAGTATTTAGCAGCATCATCAGGTGCTAATGCTGGTTCAGCGCCTGACTTAACTTCTTCGATGCGTTTGTCAGCTAACGCAATTAAACCAGCAAGAGTTTTGGCTTTGTTTTCCATACCCTTATTGATCATAATTTGGATACGGCTTTTCGCAAGCTCAATTGATTTAATTAATGTTTCATCATTAGAAATACAAATAGACGCTTTAGCCTTCATTTCTGCAGACCAATCTGTAAAGGTAAACGCTTGGTCTGCTAATAAAGTACCAATGTGCACTTCAATAACGCGACCTTGGAATACATTCTCTCCGCCAAATTGCTTAAGCATTTGCGCTTGAGTTGCGTGAACAACATCACGAAAATCCATGTGCTCTTGCATGTTACCTTTAAAGGTTACTTTAACTGACTCAGGAATTGGCATGGCAGATTCGCCCGTCGCTAGTGCGATTGCAACTGTACCAGAATCGGCACCAAATGCGACACCTTTAGACATACGCGTATGAGAGTCACCACCAATAATAATAGCACGATCATCCACAGTAATGTCATTCAATACCTTGTGAATAACATCAGTCATTGCAGGATAAACGCCTTTTGGATCACGTGCAGTAATTAAACCAAAAGCATTCATGAAGCTCATTAACTTAGGAATGTTTGCTTTCGCTTTACTATCCCATACTGATGCAGTATGACAGCCTGATTGGTATGCACCATCAACCAATGGAGAAATGGTAGAAGCAGCCATCGCTTCTAATTCCTGACAAGTCATAGGGCCAGTAGTATCTTGAGAACCAACAATGTTTACTTTAACGCGAACATTAGAACCTGCATGTAAAGCAGTTTCAGATGCCACACCAACAGCATTACGGTTGAATATTTTCTCAACTGCTGTTAAACCTTGACCTTCGTGAGATATTTCTTTAGAAGACGCATAAACCTGAGGTGCTTCAACACCTAGCGTTTCTGCTGCAAGCGTTTGTAGTTTCTTACCGAATGTAACAGCGTAAGAACCACCAGCTTTCATAAACTCTACTTTTTGAGGAGTAAAAGCAGACGATACATCAGCGACTTCTTTATCACCATTAAATAATTTCTTCGCTTTGGTATCAATAGTTAATACTGTGCCTGTAGCAACAGAATATGCTTCTTCTAATATTGCATCACCATTCTCATCTACAACGGTATTACCGTTTACATCAATTTTCTTAACCCAATTTTTAAGGTCAAGACCAATACCACCAGTTACATCAACAGTGGTCAAGAAAATGGGAGCAATGCCATTAGTACCTGCAACAACAGGTGCTATATTAATAAATGGAACATACGGGCTTGCTTGTTTACCAGCCCAAAGTGCAACATTATTCACACCAGACATACGTGAAGAACCAACCCCCATAGTACCTTTCTCCGCAATAAGCATTACTTTGGCATTAGGGTTTTTAGCTTTTAATTCTTGGATCTCATCTTGAGCTTCAGGAGATATCATGCATTTACCATGTAACTCACGGTCTGCACGTGAATGTGCTTGATTACCAGGAGAAAGTAAATCAGTAGATATATCACCTTCACCAGCAATGTAGGTTACAACATCAATTTTTTCTTCAATATCAGGTAATTTTGTAAAGAACTCAGCATTAGCGTAGCTTTGCAAAATATCTTTAGCAATAGCGTTACCTGCTTTATAAGCCGCTTCAAGGCGAGCTGTATCTGCATCATATAAGAATACTTGTGTTTTTAGCACATTAGAAGCGGGTGTTGATAACGCAGCATCGTCACTCAGTGCTAAGTCAAGCAAAACTTCAATTGAAGGACCACCTTTCATATGTGAAAGTAGTTCAAAAGCAAATGTTGGTGTGATTTCTGCTACAACTGAATCACCTAATATGATTTCTTTTAAAAAGGCAGCTTTTACACTCGCAGCGCTTGTTGTACCAGGTAGTGTATTATAGATGAAGAAATTAAGAGAATCTTCACGGTGCGCATTACTTTCATCTTTTATCTGCGCGATGATTTCTGATAATAAATCAGCACTATCAATTGGCTTAGCTGCTAAACCAAGCTCATTTTTGCGGGTTTCAATTTCCGCGATATACTCTAAATACAGGCTCATTTGATACTCTCTCTAGCTATTGATGGTAAAAATCTAATTGGAAGGATAAATTTTTGCCCTTATTTTACCTGATTTTCAGCTAACTACTAATCATTTGCTTAAATAAGGACTATTCATAGCACTAATGGTAACTAGAAAATATAGTTATATGACTTATAATAGATTATTGGTTATATTAAAAAAATCTATTTCCGAGTTCTAATTCGGGTTGATTTAATACTAACCTCAACTTACCTCCGCGTAAAAACGCAATCAGAACATAAACTACCAGACAGATATAAAACCTAGTCGCTCAAAGTTACATTATCCCCTATACTATCAATCAAGCCGTTTCCCACGACTTAACAATTAGATCATAGTAAGCAGCTATTTTAGTATGTCTGACTTGCATAATACAACCTTAAGAAAAACAAAACATTTCCGACAATATTGAAATCAATAAAAAATCAACTAGTATTATAGTCGTACAAAGAAACACAATAAAAACAACAAGTCGTTGAAAACAAAGAGATATAGATAATTAATATATTGAGAATAAACACTGTAACTACTACCGAACCACAAAAAGTGTCGACAATATTGTATTATTACGGTGTTTTTTAACCCTGGATACTTAAAAACTTTGTCCTACATTGGCTTTATGTTTTCGAGCCACCTCTAAAGTAACTAGTGTCTCCAAATAAAAAGGTGAATATCGTGCTTCAAGAATATCGCAACCACATAGCAGAACGTGCCGCTGAAGGTATTGTACCTAAAGCTTTAGACGCTGAACAAACAGCAGCATTAGTTGAATTAATAAAAAATCCCCCCGCTGGCGAAGAAGCCTTTTTAGTTGATTTATTAACAAATCGAGTGCCTGCAGGTGTTGATGATGCAGCTTACATTAAAGCTGGTTTTTTAGCTGCCATCACTAAAGGTGAAACAGCATCACCTATACTGACACCTGAAGAAGCCACTGAATTATTAGGTACCATGTTAGGTGGCTATAATATTCAACCAATGATTGACTTATTAGACTCTGATAAATTAGCAAATATTGCAGCTAAAGGTTTATCAAATACGTTATTAATGTTTGATGCATTTCATGATGTACAAGAAAAAGCCGAAGCTGGTAATGCAGCAGCGAAGCAAGTATTACAATCTTGGGCTGATGGTGAATGGTTTACTTCAAAAGAAAAAGTAGCCGAAAAAATTACGGTTAAAGTATTTAAAGTAACAGGTGAAACCAACACAGATGATTTATCACCAGCACCTGACGCTTGGTCTCGTCCTGATATTCCTTTACACGCAAAAGCCATGTTAAAAATTGCCCGTGAAGGTATTACGCCTGATGAAGATGGCGTTGTCGGCCCAATCTCTCAAATTGAAGCATTACAAAAAGACGGCATTCCATTAGCTTATGTTGGTGATGTTGTGGGTACGGGATCTTCTCGTAAATCTGCAACTAACTCTGTTTTATGGTTTATGGGTGATGATATCCCTTGCATTCCTAATAAACGTAGTGGCGGTGTTTGTTTAGGTGGCAAAATAGCCCCCATTTTTTACAACACAATGGAAGACTCAGGCGCATTACCCATTGAACTAGATGTTCAAAAAATGAATATGGGCGATATCATTGACATTTACCCATATGAAGGCCTTGTTAAAAATGCTGCTGGAGAAGTGATTTCTGAATTTAAGCTTAGCCCAGTATTATTAGACGAAGTTCGTGCTGGTGGTCGCATTCCACTGATTATCGGCCGTGGTTTAACCACTCGCGCTTGTGAAGCTTTAGGCTTGCCTGCTCCTCAATTATTTTCTCAGCAAGCAGCAGTAACTTCATCGACAAAAGGTTTTACCTTAGCACAAAAAATGGTAGGTAAAGCCTGTGGTATCGATGGTGTTCGTGCAGGCCAATATTGTGAACCTAAAATGACTACAGTCGGCTCACAAGATACTACTGGACCAATGACACGTGATGAGCTTAAAGATTTAGCTTGTTTAGGTTTTTCTGCTGATTTAACCATGCAGTCATTCTGTCATACTTCAGCTTATCCTAAGCCTGTGGATGTTATTACACATCACACATTACCTGATTTTATGATGAATCGTGGTGGTGTTTCACTTCGCCCAGGTGATGGTGTAATTCACTCATGGTTAAACCGTATGCTATTACCAGATACCGTTGGTACTGGTGGTGATTCACATACCCGTTTCCCACTCGGTATCTCATTTCCTGCTGGCTCAGGTTTAGTTGCCTTTGCTGCTGCAACCGGTGTTATGCCGCTTGACATGCCTGAATCTGTATTAGTACGCTTTAAAGGCGAAATGCAACCAGGTATCACCTTACGTGATCTCGTGCATGCTATTCCTTACTATGGTATTAAAAATGGCTTATTAACCGTTGAAAAAGCAGGGAAAATCAACGAGTTTTCTGGTCGTGTGTTAGAAATAGAAGGACTTAAAGGTTTGTCAGTTGAACAAGCGTTTGAATTATCTGACGCTTCTGCTGAACGTAGTGCTGCGGGTTGTACTATTAAATTAGAAGAAGACGCCGTTGCTGAATATCTAAACTCTAACATTGTTATGCTTAAATGGATGATCAGTGAAGGTTACGGTGATGTTCGTACCATTACTCGTCGTATAAAAAGTATGGAAGCATGGTTAGCTAATCCGTCATTAATGGAAGCTGATGCTGACGCTGAATATGCTCAAGTGATTGAAATAGATTTAAATGAAATCAAAGAGCCTATCGTTTGTTGTCCTAACGACCCTGATGATGCAAAATTATTATCAGAAGTTTCTGGCGTTGATATTGATGAAGTATTCATTGGTTCATGTATGACTAATATTGGTCATTTCCGTGCAGCAGGTAAGCTTATTGAGAAATTCAACGGTACATTACCAACACGTTTATGGGTTGCGCCACCAACCAAGATGGATCGCGATCAATTAACAGATGAAGGTTACTATAGTATATACGGCAAAGCTGGCGCACGTATGGAAACACCAGGCTGTTCACTATGTATGGGTAACCAAGCACGTGTTGCAGAAAAGTCTACTGTACTTTCAACCTCTACACGTAACTTCCCTAACCGTTTAGGTAATGGTGCGAATGTTTACCTAACTTCGGCTGAATTGGCGGGTGTTGGTGCTATTTTAGGTAGATTACCAACGGTAGAAGAATACATGAATTATGCGAAGCAAATTAATGCTACTGCAGCCGATACTTACCGTTACTTAAATTTTGATAAAATGGAAAGCTATACATCAAAAGCAGATAAAGTGATTTTACAAGTAGAAGCTTAAAAAAAACGCTAAAAGCTAATTAACTTTACATAAAACGCCCGTTGATATTTACATTAACGGGCGTTTTTATTGGTTATTTTTAGTGATTATCAAACAAATGTTTAAGTTCGAACATAACAAGTCTTTGAGTTTTCTCTATTGCCAATATAGCCTTCAATTGTAGAATGCGAAATGTCATAATGCTCTATCAGCATTTGCTTAACTTGCTCCACTCCTTTTACCAGACCATCTATTTCTAAAGCGATATGGGCTTCTAGAAATTTTTCGTTATCGTCAAGCTGCCAAACATGAATATGATGCACTCTTTTTACACAAGACAATGATTCAATATCAGTACATAGTTCATCTATATCAATAGTATCAGGTACTGCCTGCATCAAAATATTAATGCTTTGTTTAGCCAATAATAAACCATGATAAATCACGTAAATAGAAATTAGGATAGTTGCTACTATATCAACAACATACCATTGATATAAAATAATTAGCGACCCTGCAACAATAACCACAATAGAAGCAAAAGCATCCGACAAATTATGTATAAATACAGCTTTCAAATTTAAATTATTTTTAGCGCCTGTTTTATAAGTTAACCATGCGGTCACTGCATCTATTACCAAAGCAATAGACGCAACCCAAACGACAATCCAACCATCTATGGGTTCTGGATTAAAATATTTAGATATTGCTTCATATATAAGAAACAAACCCACAATGATCAATGTTGTGCTGTTAATCAAAGCCCCTAAAATTTCAGCACGCTTAAAACCGTATGTCATGCGATTACTTGCGGGTTTACGGGCAATTTTTCTTGCGATGATTGCAATTAAAATGGCCCCTGCATCACTTAAATTATGTAGAGCATCGGCAATAAGTGACAAACTACCAGATACCAAACCCGCTATAATTTGCACTACGGTTAATAAAATATTGATGAACACTGCTAAATTTAACTTGCCGTCATGGGTATGCGTATGAGCATGCTGATGAGAATGGTGATGACCCATAATTATGTCCTTGTATAAAAATGATTATTAGCAGTACCAATGACTCTCGTCTTTTGATACTGCAATATTTTATCAACAATATAGCTCTGCTATTTTTGCTTTAGAAAACCAAGGATAAAGTATTGGTAAAACAAATAATGTCAGTAATGTTGCTGTTACTAATCCCCCTACTATAACACTAGCAAGTGGCCTTTGAATTTCAGCACCAATACCATTTGACATTAACATAGGAATTAATCCCAACGCAGAAGTAAGCGCCGTCATCAGAACGGGTCTTAACCTTGATGTGGCACCTTCAAATATTGCTTTTGAGCTTTCCATGCCAGTTTGAATCCGCTGATTAATACTTTCCACCATCACAACACCATTTAACACCGCAACACCAAACAATGTAATAAACCCGACCGAGCTAGGCACAGATAAATACTGACCTGACAGGTAAAGTGAGAAAACACCGCCGATCACCGCTAGCGGTATATTAACCAATATTAACAGCGCTTGCCCAACCGATCCAAAGGCAAAGTAAAGTAATAAGGCAATTAATACAAGTGATATAGGAACCACAATAGAAAGCCGTTTTTGTGCGCGTTGCTGATTTTCAAATTGCCCCCCAATAGCAATTGAATAACCTGTCGGCAAATCAATTTTTCTAGCGATGCTTGTTCTGATATCAGCCACGACACTACCCATGTCTCGGCCTTGAATATTTGCTTGAATCACTACTCTACGCTGCACATCATCGCGCCTAATTTGTGGTGGACCAGATTCATACAATACGGATGCTACATCGCCTAACCTAACCCATGCACCATTAGGTGATTGTAATCTAATATCTGCAATCGCTTCTTTGTTTTTCCTATACTCCTTATTAATGCGCACATAAATGTCATAGCGCTCATTTCCATTAATAATTTGTCCTGCTGTTGTACCACCAATACCATTTTTAACCACACTCATTACATCATTAACCGACAAACCAAAACGTGATAATTCAAGTCGATTAGGCTTAATCACTAACTGTGACTCACCTACTACTTGCTCTAGTGCAACATCTCGCGTGCCATCAATGGTTTTCATCATGGCTTCAATTTGCTGTCCTTTACTTGCCAATACGCCTAAATCAGAACCAAATAATTTAACGGCTAATTGCGCTTTAACACCAGATAAAAGCTCATCAACTCGTGTCGCTATTGGTTGTGAAAAGTTCAATAACAAACCAGGAAACTGCTCTAATGAACGTGCCATTAAGTTTTGTAATTCAACTCTGTTTGAAGCGCTAGTCCATTCTGCCACGGGTTTCAGCCCAATATATATTTCAATATTATTCACAGGTTCTGGATCACCCCCTATTTCAGGACGACCAACACGACTTAACGCATAAGTCACTTCAGGGAAAGACAATAGTTTTTGCTCAAGTATTGGAGCAACAGATAAAGCGGTTTCTAAACTGGCTGATGGCGCTAATGTAGCCCGTAAATTAATCGTACCCTCTTCTAACTCGGGTACAAATTCAGTTCCTATTTTCATTAATACCACAAAGGCTAAAATTACTAGTACTGTCGAGAAACATACTATTAATTTAGTGTGTTTTAGCGCTACTGTTAAACCGTTTGTATATCCTTTATGTAATGCTTTGAGTATAAAACTTTCCCGTCTTTTTATTTCTGTTTTAAATAAGAAGGTTGCTAAAGCAGGTACAACTAGCAAAGCCACTAAAATAGCCGATATCACGGCTAAAATAATACTAATAGCCATAGGTTGAAATAGCTTAGCCTCAACACCTTCAAAACTGAATAACGGCATGAAAACCACAACAATAATTGAAGCAGCAAAAAATACTGGCCGTGCAACTTCTTTACCCGCCTTTTTTATGAGTAAATCGCTATTATTACGTTCTACGTAAGCTTGGTCTACATCGAGCAAGGATGATTTCCGATTATTGACGCGCGCAATATCAGTGTTTTTGTTGGTATGCGCCAGATGATTAAAAATATTCTCAACCATTACAACAGAGCCATCAACCAACATACCAATAGCCACCACGATCCCTCCTAATGACATTAAGTTTGCGGAAATTCCCCACCAAGCCATCATCATTAATGCAATACCGATAGAGATCGGAATAGAAATGAGCACTAAAAAAGTCGCCCTAAAATTCATTAAAAATAACAACAAAACAATCAAAATAAAAATAAAAGCAAGTGATAGCGCTTCAATTACCGTACTAACTGCCTTTTTAATTAAATCCGCTTGATCATATAAAGCCTCAAACTTAACGCCCTGTGGTAAAGCTTGTTCAATGAGTCGCCTTTTGTTATTTATTCCATCAATGGTCGATTTTGTATTAGAGCCCATGCGTTTTAATACAATACCTGAGACAACTTCACCTAATTGCTCTACATCGCCATTATTCATTCGGCGAGTCATAGATACTGCACCTTGGCGAATTTCGCTACCCAGTTCAACTGTTGCTATATCAGCAACAGTAACAACGGTTCCATTAACACTTTTAACAGGTACTTGCTTAATATTGTCAATACCAGCAACGCCACTTTTAAACCAGCCTGTTCCTCTTATCACTAATTGCTCTTGTCCACGGTTCATATACCAACCGCCTACATTGGTATTATTGTTTTCTAATGCTTTTACAATGTCTGATTGAGATATTTTATATGCAAGTAACCTAGCAGGATCAAAATTAACTTGGTACTGCTTAACCTCTCCACCAAAGGACAACACATCAGTAACACCGTCTACAGGCATCAAGAGCAATTTAACTATCCAATCATTCAAACTTCTTAGTGCCATTACATCATATTCACTATCTTTATCAGCAATGAGTAAATATTGATAAACTTGCCCTAGCCCTGATGTATTTGGCCCCATTTCAGGCATACCAACCCCATCAGGAATTAACGCTTTAGCTGCCTGTAAACGTTCAAATACCAGCTGTCTCGCTAAGTAAATATCCGTATTCTCTTTAAATACCACGGTCACTCCTGACAGGCCTGTTTTTGATATAGAACGCACTTGTTCAACATCAGGCAATGCATACATTACCGCCTCAATAGGATAAGTAATTAGCTGCTCAACTTCTTCTGCTGCCAAACCTGGTGCTTCGGTATTTACAACTACCTGTACATTAGTTACATCAGGAAAAGCATCAAGGTTAAGCGTAGGAATAATGATAATAGCGCTTATTAAGGTTGCCGCTAATGCAATAACAACAACGAGTCTATTATTAACGGACCAATCTATAATTTTATTAAACATGGTGATTGCTCCTAATGGTTATGCGGATCAAATCCGCCTTTCGCGATTTCAGATGCAACAAAAAATGCACCTTTTATAACCACTCTACTTCCACTTGCTAACCCAATCACCTCTCTGTATTCACCAAATGATCGCCCTAATTCAACTTCTACTGGCTCTAATTCACTTACTTCTTCATCAGAATAGTCTTCAACAAAAACAACCCAGTCGCCATCTGCACTACGAATTAAAGCTTCTTCAGGTACAGCCAGTACTTGTGTAATGGTTGAAAGTTTAAAGTTAACGTTAACAAACATACCTGAGTGCAAGCTATCATCACTATTTTTAACTGAAAGTCTGATAATGCGCGTTCTTGTAATAGGATCAATTGTATGTGCTTCTTGAATCACTTTTGCCTCATAACTTCGACCACCAAAAGTAATTGTTACAGGGGTATTGAGTAATAAATTTACCTTTTTACTTGCTGCAATTCTTGCTTCAACCCACAGTTCATCCTCGTCTGCCAACAGCATGATTTCATCACCTGCAGCAACGCGCTGTCCCTGAGAAAAAGCATCACTTAGTACAATGCCAGCTCGTTGAGCTGTTAGCGTATACTGCCCAAACAAAGTCGTATTATTTTTTGAAATTAATTTAATTGCATCATCGGTTAAACCTAATGCAATTAACCGACCGTAAGCCGCATTAAAGGTGGTTTCTGAGTTTAATAATTGACTTTCGCTAATCGTTTTATTGCCTAGCCTTTTAATACGTTGCCATTGTGTGGATGCAATTAAATAATCAGCTTGAGCACTTGCCATGGTTTCACTAAACAAAGTAACTAAATCTTGATTTTTCCTAACATGCTCTCCTAATATAGCGTGCCTTTTTATGATCACAGACTCCGTTCTTGGGGAGACAACATAGCTAGTATAACCATTAACTTGAACTTCACCTGGCGCATAAATGGCGCTGAAATATACATCAGGTGTAATAGATTCAACGGTTATATTAGCTAACGACATTTTCTCAGACGTAAGATTAATGCCGCCATCAGCATGTTCTGTTTTTTCTTGTTTTGTAAAATGTTCAGCTTCGTTATGTTCATCTCTTTGAGTTGTATGACTACTTTGCTCATATACTGCAACATGATTACTACTACCTTGCGAATTTAACCGACTATGAGTTACTTTATTTTCAGCAACTGAGTTAAATGATAGCGCAGCAAGGAATACGCACAGGTAAACACCTGTATTACTTTTAAATATATACATATTGTTTGTCTTAATTTGAAATAAAATTTAGCCGAAAACGGCCCACAAAAGTTAGATCAATTAAGCAATAGGAGGGCGAAACGTGGCGTCTATATAGCTAGAAGGATGACTAATAAGAACAGGTGAATAAGCTGGTGAATTAATTGTCGCTATTTTAGTCGATATTTTTGTGAATACCCAAGTCAAGTGTGAACCGCTACAATGACCACAGTGATGACAATCTTTAATATCGTGGCCTGCTTGGTCAGTTTCCTCAAGGGTATTAATCTCAGCATGTATGTGAACGGTTTGCAAATGCTCAATGCCATCATTATGCGTGTCAATGGACGAAGCAACACTCACGAACGATTGTAAAATAATCGACACAAATAATATGTTAACAAACAGCCTAGCTATCAAACCCTTACACCATGAGTAATAAAATAAACGCTCTCAGTGTGACAAACTCTAACAAGCAAGTCAAAAGCTGTTTTGATTTATGTTTTTCAAACATATAAATTTCACAACGAGTCGCAAATAAATACCACTAATCTAATGTTTTTTTAAAACGAAGTGCTGCTACCATTAACCCCACTACGGTGAAAGCAATAAGCCATACCATGTCAAAAGTCATATCAACCACAGCAACATCACGCAGAACAACACCACGAATTAAACGAATAAAATGCGTTGCAGGCAGAGTTTCAGCTATGTATTGCGCGGCTTCGGGCATACCTTCATAAGGAAACATAAACCCTGACAGTAATATTGATGGTAGTAAAATAAAAATTGTCATTTGCGTTGATTGTAATTGGTTCTTTGCTAAAGTCGAAATAACCAAACCTAAAACTAAGCTAGCACAAATAAAGAGTAAGGTTGCCAGCACTAACTGCCACCCTCCGCCATTAATTGGAACATTAAAACAAAAGTAACCTAAACCTAAAATTATAATCACTTGAATAGCCCCAATAAAAATATAGGGAACAATTTTACCTATCATTAATTCAATTGATGCTAACGGCGTTGTAATAAGTAATTCCATATTGCCACGTTCTCGTTCACGAACAATAGCGCCAGAGGTGAACATAATCATGGTCATAGTTAAAATAATACCAACAAGCCCTGGCACTATATTTACAACACTGCGTTGTTCTGGATTGTATAACAAAGTCACTTCAAAAGTCGGTACATTCCGATTAGTAGGTTTGTCTAATAATTCGGCTAACGGCATATTTCGCAAACTTTTAATACTACCGGCTATAGCTGCATCAGAACCATCAACTAACCATTGCGCTATAGGTCGACTGGTTTCTTCATCACTCGCTGGTGGCAACCCAAACCCCACCGTTGAATGCCTGACTAAACGCTGACTCACATCGTTAGGAATAATTAATACCGCGCGCACTTCACCTCGCTCAATCCCCGCTTGCGCTTTTATTAATGAGTTATATTTTTTGGTAAATTGAACCGTACTGGTTGCTGCAACCGCTTGTTGTAATACACGGCTTAGAGCCGTTTGATTTTGATCAAATACCCCAACAGGAATATGACGAATATTGGTATTAATTGCAAAAGCAAAGAGTAATAACTGCACTAGGGGGATCATAATCACCATGCCAAAGGTCATTCTATCGCGTTTAAGCTGAGTTAACTCTTTGGCTATAATAGCTTGAATTCTTAATAAAGATTTCATGAGACATCACTTACATGATGGCCTGTTGACAGCACAAAAACATCTTCAAGACTCGCTCTAACAATTTGCATATCTGAATTAACAGGAATCATATTAGTTGCACTTAAAAAGGCAACAGGATCTACTACCCTATTATTCACTAGTACACGTAAATGCGCGCCAAGCTGTGATGCTGATACTACCTCAGGAAAAGTAATTAATTGCTTTTTCAACTGCCTAAGGTTAGTTGTTGATATTTCAACAACCTTTGCGGGCATATTTGCCATTAATTTATCAGGGGAGTCATCAGCACATTTAACGCCATGCTCTAAAATAGCTAACCGATGACAACGTTCAGCTTCGTCCATATAATGAGTTGAAACTAAAATGGTAACGCCTTGGTCACATAAATCAAATAACTGTTCCCAAAATTCACGACGATTTTCAGGGTCTACCGCTGAAGTTGGTTCATCTAGAAATAATAATTTAGGTTTGTGCATCACAGCACAAGCCAATGCTAACCGTTGTTTTTGTCCACCACTTAAACTGCCACTAAGCTGCTTATTTAATTTTGTTAATTGATAAATACTCATTAATTCATCAAGTCGCTTTTTTTGCTCTTTCGGCGTTAATCCGTATATTCGAGCAATAAATTGCATATTTTCTTTAATCGTCAAATCATCATATAAAGAAAATTTTTGTGTCATATAGCCTATTTGCTTACGTAACTTTTCTGCATCGTTAGGTAAAGTACATCCTAATACATTAACATTGCCTGCACTTGGTTTTAATAAGCCTGTAAGCAACCGAATGGCGGTTGTTTTTCCTGAACCATTTGGCCCAAGAAACCCATAAATTTGTTGTTTTTTTACTTGCAAATTCAGTGACGATACCGCAGTCATTTCACCAAATTTACGAGTTAAGTTATTTGCATCAATCGCTAACTCAGTCATTGGCGTTACTTTTTATTGTACGTTCTGAAGAATTTATTGAAACATTTAACTTAGGTAGCAAGACTTGAATAGGAATACCGCTAGGCAAGTCTGCAGCACTATCAGGTAAAACGACTTCAGCTAAGTACATTAGATTGGCTCGTTCTGCCTGATTAAGCGCATAATACGGAGTGAATGCAGGCTCAGTTGCTACCCAGCGTACTGTTCCTACTAAACCTTGTGTTAAACCATCGACCTGTACTGTTAATTTATCACCCACCTTTATCTGAACCCGATAAGGTTCAGGAATATAAACACGAGCAAATGGTACTTTACCTGCAAGTACAATAGCCACAGGGCTGCCAGCCGTAACTCTTTCTCCTAAGTTCCATGGCAAGTTGTCCAAAACCCCATCACGTTTTGCCGTTATAGTTAAATCACTGAGTTTTTTCTGTTCAATAGTTAACATAGCCACATTGGTTGCTAGAATAGCCTCAGCAATGGCTAAATCTTCAATTCGAGTGCCATTAACCAATTGTCTAAGTTGTTCTTTTGCACTATTAAGTTGGGATATATTTTCATCACGTGCAGCTAACATGCTATCAAAATTAGCCTGACTGGTTAAATTAGACTTTATTAAACGCTGCTCTCGAGCAAAATTTGCCTTACTCTTAACTAAAGCAGCTTGGGCACCAGCAACTTTTGCTTGTGCTGCGGCCACTTCTTCAGCGCGAGCCCCATTATGTGCTTTATCTAAATTTGCTTGTGCTTGTTGTACTTGCGCTTGCGCTTTAGCAACTAAAGCTTTTTGTAAGTCATCGTTTAATTTTACTAAAACCGTGCCTTTACTGACTTTACTTCCTGCTTTAATCGGTAATTCTGTAATGATCTCACTAACCGTTGCTGTATGAGCTATACGGTCGCGTTCTAGTGTACCTAAAGCAATATTTTCCTTATCATTAGTACAAGCAGTTATCAACAAAAAAACAGCAATTAGAAGCGTTCTATTAAGCATGAGAGACATCTTATAAACAATATAAATTAACTAGTTATCTTTCAGTCTACTCCTACAAAAATGAAGTTCAAGCATTATTACTATTGCTTTAACCACAGAGAAATTAGACTTGCCTATTACAGTCCTGTTAGAATGCGCAGCCCAAAATATGAACTCGTTTATATTTTGGTTTACCTATTTATCTAAAGCTCTGGATTTACGTTTCAGCTAGCTCAATGGAGAACATGATGACAGTAAATAATGCTACAGGCGCAATCACTATTTGTGCACTTTATAAATTTGTTCGTTTAGAACATTACCTCGACTTACGAGAGCCGCTATTGGCAACAATGACTCACCTTAATGTCAAAGGAACTTTGCTATTAGCCGCTGAAGGGATAAACGGCACAATTGCTGGTTCTCAAGCAAATGTCGATGCTGTACTCGATTATCTAAACAAACAAACAGGCCTAGCGAATATTTCACATAAAGAGTCTTATGCTGATGAAAACCCTTTTCATCGCACTAAGGTAAAATTGAAAAAAGAAATTGTTACGATGGGAGTTGAAGGCATCGATCCTAATCAAGTAGTGGGTACTTATGTAAAACCACAAGATTGGAATGCGCTGATCTCTGATCCTAACGTTTTATTGGTTGACACGCGTAACGATTACGAAGTTGAAATAGGAACCTTTAAAGGTGCTTTAAATCCTGACACTGAAACATTTCGCGAATTTCCTGCCTATGTAGAAAAAAATCTGGATAAAGGCAAACATAAAAAAGTGGCCATGTTTTGTACTGGCGGAATTCGTTGCGAAAAGTCCACCGCTTATTTGAAAGAACAAGGCTTTGAAGAAGTTTACCACCTTGAAGGTGGCATTTTAAAATATCTCGAAGAAGTACCTAAAACTAACACCCTGTGGGAAGGAGAGTGTTTTGTTTTTGACGGTCGCGTTGCTGTTAATCACAATTTAGAACAAGGTCAATATGATCAATGCTTTGCTTGCCGTTTTCCATTAACAGAACAAGAAAAGCAACATGAACATTATGTTAAAGGGGTGAGTTGTCACCGTTGTCATGACAAAGTAAGTGAAAAACAACGACACCGCTTTGCTGAACGAGAACGACAAATAGCGTTAGCAGCTGAACGCGGGGAAAATCATATTGGTGGTGACGTAAAAGACGTGATTAATGAACGTCGACAAGAAAAATCAAATAGAAAACAGGCACAATCTAAGAAATAATAACGCGATAAAAATGGGGATTTGTTCGGGTAATTTAGCTGAAAATCATGAACACGAATAAATTCCTATTAGCGATATGTTTAATAACAACGATAAGTTAATTTTAACTATATTCATGGTATAAAGAATAACTTCTCTTGTTAAAAATTACTTCGATAAAGATTCTAGTTTCTTTTCTAACTGTTCTAATTTTTGATGAATTTTTATATTTTGGGCAAAAATCTCTTCATTTTGTTTTCTTAACTCCCTGTTTTTAATACTGGTATCAGCAAATCCAAATATTTTATTGGCAAACACTGCACCTACCCCACCTAAAATGCCAACACCTAAGATAAACATAATAAAAACCGAGGCTCTACCAATGAAGGTTATCGGGTATACATCACCAAAACCTATTGTTGTTGAAGACATCAACATCAGCCACAATGCGTCAACATAGTTTTGCACAGGAGAGTTGGCAACACTTGTTTCTGCCAAAAAGGTAACATAACCTAATGTGATATTTAATATCGCAAAAAGTGCTAAAGATAACAATCCTACCACAGTATAATTATAATTTTTAACGCCAAACTCATCTATTTTATAAAGTTGACTTTTTTCCATAGCATTTTGTAATACAATCATTTTTACTCTACTTTTAATCTTGATGATTAAGGGGTAACTTTATTTAAGCTTTTATTAGGACAGTAACTCGTAATTAAATAATATACGGGTAAAAGAAATACTCAATAATATGTTAGAAACTATAACGAACATATTACTGAAAAAATATAAAAAATCAAAAACAGATTGAATAAATAACTAATTTACCCTAAGTTAAATCGAACGGTGTAATACGTATAAACTAAAAAATAAATAGCATTTTTGTTAACAAGGAATAAATATGTATTTTCGAAATTCAGCCATTATTGGATTATCGTTTACTGCTGTATTTAGTGTGAATATCATAGCAAAAGAAATTACTATATATCGTTGGCTAGATGAAAATAATGTTGTTCATTACAGTCAGCAGCAGCCACAAAGCGGTAATTACACACAATTAACCACCACTTCGTCTTTTCAGTCAAAGGAAAAACAACCACTTGAAAGTGTGAATAAAGCAACAGTGGATGAACAAATATCTCAATACGAAAAAAATAAAGCTGAAGTGCTTGCTAAAAATGCCGAGATTGCTAAAAAGAACTGTCAGGCCGCCAAGCTTAATGAACAAATGTTAAATTCTTTTGATAATGTAATGATAACTGATGCCAATGGCAAAAATAGTGTCATGTCCGACAAAAATAAAAAAGAACAAATTGCTTTAAATAAAAAACATATCAGTATGTACTGCGGCAAAGACAATAAAAAGTAACGAAAAAAATAACGCTCTTTATATGTTAAAATAATATTAAACAAAGAGCGTTACAAATTACCTATTAATTAATAAATAAACGACTTTAAAGCCTGCCTGTTTATTCAAATAACAATTTTCCATCATTCACTGTTACGTTTATTGCTGAACCTTTAGCAAAATTTCCTGCTAAGATTTTTTGTGCTAGTGGGTTTTCAATTTCTTGCTGAATTGCCCGTTTTAATGGTCTAGCCCCAAAAATAGGATCAAACCCTGCTTGAGATATTAAAGATAAGGCCTCTTCACTAATACTTAAGCCTAACTCTTGCTGAACCAAACGGTCTGATAATTCTTGAATTTGAATCTTCGCAATTTTCTCAATTTGTGTCGCCAATAATGGATGGAACACAACAGATTCATCAATTCGGTTGATAAATTCAGGCTTAAAGTGATGACTTACTTCATTCATGACCTGCGCTTTCATCGCTTGATATTGGCTATCATCACCAAATTCCTGAATGATATCTGAGCCAATATTTGAAGTCATAATGATAACCGTATTTTTGAAATCTACCGTTCTGCCCTGACCATCAGTTAAACGTCCATCATCAAGCACTTGTAGCAATATGTTAAATACATCACCATGTGCTTTTTCCACTTCGTCTAATAAAATAACTGAATATGGCTTACGGCGAACAGCTTCTGTTAAGTACCCACCTTCTTCATAACCTACATAACCTGGAGGAGCACCTACCAAACGTGCAACTGAGTGTTTCTCCATGAACTCTGACATATCAATACGAATTAAAGAGTCTTCACTATCAAAAAGAAAATAAGCCAATGCTTTAGTTAATTCAGTTTTACCGACACCTGTTGGTCCTAAAAATAAAAAGGAGCCTATCGGTTGGTTTGGATCCGCTAAACCAGCGCGTGAGCGTCTAATAGCATTTGACACCGAAATTACCGCTTCACTTTGACCAATAACACGTTGATGCAGTGCCTCCTCCATATTGAGCAATTTATCACGTTCTTGCTCTAACATTTTGGCAATAGGGATACCTGTTGCACGACTGAGCACTTCAGCGATTTCAACATCAGTGACTTTATTAGCCAGCAAGCTCATTTCTTGCATTTCAGCTTGGCTAGCTAAATCAAGTTGCTTTTCAAGTTCGGGTAACTTTCCATATTGCAATTCAGACATTCGGTTGAGGTCACCAACTCGTTTAGCCGCTTCCAATTCAATGCGCGCTTGTTCCAATTCTTCTTTAATCGTTTGAGTGCCATACAGTGCCGCTTTCTCCGTTGTCCACAACTCATCAAGCTCATCATATTCCTGCTGCCTATCATTAATTTGTTCTGAAATATCTGCCAAACGTTTTTTGGATGCATCATCAGCATCTTTTTCTAATGCTTTTTGCTCTAATTTAAGCTGAATAAGTCTGCGTTCAAGACGATCTAAATCTTCTGGTTTAGAATCCATTTGCAAACGAATACTTGATGCGGCTTCATCAATTAAATCAATTGCTTTATCTGGTAATTGTCTGTCACTAATATAACGATGAGACAAACTTGCCGCTGCCACTATTGCTGGGTCAGTTATGACTACGTTATGATGAAGTTCATAGCGTTCTTTTAAACCACGTAAAATAGCTATTGTGTCTTCAACACTAGGCTCTTCCACTAATACCTTTTGAAAACGACGCTCTAAAGCGGCATCTTTTTCAATATATTTACGATATTCATCTAAGGTAGTCGCGCCTACACAATGTAAATCACCACGGGCAAGTGCAGGTTTCAACATATTTCCTGCATCCATAGCACCATCTGTTTTTCCTGCACCAACCATAGTATGTAATTCATCGATAAATAAAATGACCTGTCCTTCTTCTTTAGCCAACTCATTTAATACCGCTTTTAAACGCTCTTCAAATTCACCTCGGTATTTAGCACCCGCAATTAAAGCGCCCATATCTAAAGATAAAACTCGTTTGTTTTTAAGCCCCTCGGGTACTTCATGATCAACAATACGTTGTGCTAATCCTTCAACAATGGCCGTTTTACCAACACCTGGTTGCCCGATTAGCACAGGGTTATTTTTTGTTCTGCGTTGTAACACCTGTAAAGTTCGACGAATTTCATCATCACGGCCAATCACAGGATCTAGTTTTCCTTGCTCTGCCCGCTCAGTTAAATCAACCGTGTATTTTTGTAGTGCTTGTCGAACATCTTCAGCATTTTGATCTTCAACATTTTGACCACCGCGCACATGCTCAATGGCTGATTTTATGCGTTGTTCGTTGGCACCCAATTCTTTAAGAATATTTCCTAGAACACCTTTATCTTCCAATGCTGCAAGTATAAACATTTCTGATGAAATAAATTTATCTGACATTTTTTGCGCATGCTTATCACATAAATTAAATAACTTACCTGATGCAGAAGACAATTGAACATCGCCATCACCACCTTGTACTTGTGCTAATGATTGTAGGGCTTGCTCAACTTTTGTTCTTAACGTGTGAACATCAATGCCAGCGCTTTTCAACAAAGGGATAACGGAATTACCATTTTGATTTAACAATGCCAACATTAAATGAACGGGTTCAATAAATTGATGATCACGCCCTAATGCTAATGATTGAGCATCAGAAATAGATTCTTGAAATGATTGAGTAAATCTGTCTAAACGCATAAATATTCTCCTGCCATATTACTGGACTTATGAATTGATGATATCTAAAAGAGTTATACCAAGTTGATTAAGTTATTGCCCACTCAGCGAGAATTAAAAGGCTTAGAGGCAAGGCATTGATTGAAGAGAATGGTCATTCCCTTGTCAAAATCAATAACGCCGCATATAAGCCTTTTAAACTCGCCCTTTGGGA